>NZ_JBHVGU010000015.1:174567-203840 GCF_042800575.1 Streptomyces sp. NPDC057616 | reverse complement strand
CTCTCCACTCGTGTACCGCTCGGAGAGCGCCGCCCCTGTGGGTACGTGTGCGACCCCGATCACCCGGCGCGGGGTCGGAACACAGCGCTCAGGGCCGCCATCCGATGGGTTCCTGCTTCACTGCGCAGACGTCGAAGAACAGCTCGACGTCATCGCCCGCGAACCATCCGTCCGCCTCGACGCCCGCGGTCCGCAGCGGGCTCCATTCCGATCGCTTCAGTACGGAGCGCCCCGCTACCGTCACGAGCTCCGGACCCTGTGGTCCCGGGGCGCGTTCGTGGCGCACCGCGTCGACGACGAGCGGCTGCGTGATTCCCCTGAGCGACAGGTTTCCGACGAGCCGGAACAGACCCGCATGGTGGACTTCGGCCGAGGAGGACCAGAACGACACGAGCGGGTGCCGCCCGGCGTCGAGGAAGTCGGCTCCGCACATGCGCGCGTCCCGTTCCTCGGAACCGGTGTCGAGACTCGACGCCGTCACGTACACCGCGAACGCCGTCCGCTCAGGTCGCTCGCGGTCCAGGGTGAGCGTGCCCGCGACGTGCCGGAACACGCCGCGAAAGCCGGCGGACGCATGGCTACGGGCGTGGAGACTGACGCTGCTGTCGTCCGGGTCGATGAGGTAGGTCGCGACGTCCGCTGCGCGCTCCATGGCGCGCGATCGGGTTCCTGTTCCGCTGGTCATATCGGCCTCCCTCGTCTGCCCCACGTCGTTGATGATTAGCGGCGACGCCTCCGGCCCCCTTACCGGCTGTCTGCCTGGAGGTCGGGTCAGGGGGTGTTGTCGGGAGGGGGACAGCCGCAGGATTCGCGGTGCATGAAGGTGGGGTTGATGGTGACCTTGCGCGGCGGCAGCGAGGGGGAGGCGATCCGGGACAGGGCCATGGAGACGGCCTGTTCGCCGATGGACAGCGCCGGCTGGGCCATGGCGGTCAGCCTTGGGTGGAAGAGGTCCGCCCATTCGAAGTCGTCGAACGACACGAGGGCCATGTCGCCCGGGACCTTCAGGCCGGCGTTGCGCAGAGCGCGCATGGCGCCGATGGTCATGCGGTTGTTGCCCGCGACCAGAGCAGTGGGTGGTTCGGGGAGAGACAGGAGCTGCCCGAGGGCGGTCTCCGCCCCGTCCTCGCTGGAGTCGCCGTCGGCTTCGTAGCCCGGTCGGACTTCGATGCCGTTGCGGCTCAGCCCCAGCCGGTAGCCGGCGCGGCGCTCGACGGTGGTGGTGAGGCCGTCCCGTCCGGTGAGCATGGCGATGCGGGTGTGCCCGATGGACGCCAGGTGATCGACGAGTACTGCGGTGGGTTCGGTGTTGGCGACGGCGACCTGGTCGACGTCGGCGGGAACGAAACGGTCGATGGCGATGACGGGGATGTCGACCTTGTGGGCGTAGCGGATGGCCTGAGCGCCGTCGGACGAGGCAGCCAGGATGATCGCGCTGACCCTGCGGCGCAGCAGTTCACTGACCGCCTTCACCTCCATGTCGGCCTCGTCGTGGGTGTCCGCCAGCAGCACCGAGTAGCCGGCGGCCGAGGCGTGACGGTCGATGCCGTGAACGACGTTGCTGAAGTACGGGTTGGACAGGGCGGACATGGCCAGGCCGATGCTCCCGTACCCGGTGCTGTCCAGAGCGCGGGCGACCGGATCGGGAACATAGCCGGTCTCGGCCACGGCATCCAGGACGCTGCGCACCGTCGCCGACGCGACCGGCCGGGTCTTGTTGAGCACGTGGGACACCGTCGACACGGAGACGCCCGCCCGACGGGCCACGTCGGACATGGTGGGTGTCTGCCGGGGTGCTCTGCCTGCCATGTCCGGATCTTATCCAAGCTCGCTGAGCACCAGATCGGCCCGTGGGGCGGTGCTGCGGATGAGGGCGCTGGTGCTCTCGTCGACGCCGAGAGCCTTCGTGCGAGCGGTCTGCGGAGTGAAGCCGTAGCTGATGTAACGGCTGGTCAGCCGCTCGCGCCGGGGTTCGGGGAGGGCGTCAAGGAACCAGGTTTCGTCCAAGACCGACTTCACCTGCACCCAGGGATCCCGCGTGGACAGCAGGAAGTTGCCGTCGACGATGACCAGCCGGTGGTGTGCCGCGACCTCGATCGCCCCGGCCACGGCGTCCTCGAGGTCTCGGTTGAACTCCGGCCACCAGACGGTGCCACCGGTCTCGGCGCGGGTGCGGCGCAGGAACGCGAGGAAGCCGTCGGCGTCGAAGGTCTCGATCGTGCCCTTGCTGGCAGTCAGCCCGCGGGCCGCGATGACTTTCTGGGCGAGGTGGAACCCGTCCATCGACACGGACACGGCAAGCCCGGGCTTCCGGTGTTCCACCTGTGCCAAGAGCTGCTCGGCGAATGTGGACTTCCCCGCGCCGGGTTCTCCCACGATGCCGAGCAGGGTCCGCCCGGTCGCGCTCAGTCTCAGGGCCCGCTCTACGAGGGCATCCAGAGGCGGGTGTCCGTAGAGCGGGGTACGGGGCGGGCGGGCCTTCCCGTCGATGCGGTTGCTGCCGGCGAGCGTCATTCGGGGGACTCCGACGGGTGGCGGGAAGCGGGCTTCTCCTCGGGCATGTGCTGGGTGGTGCTCTCCAGGAGCCGCCCGTCGGCTGTCATCTGCAGCGCGCCGGTCATCAGGCCCACCACTTCGGTCATCGTGCACGACGTGGGGGTGACCACGGCCGCGCGCCTGCCCAGGCGGTGTACGTGGATGCGGTCGGCGATCTCGAAGACCTGCGGCATGTCGTGGCTGATGAGGATGACGGGGACTCCCCGGTCACGGATCCGGGCGATCAGGTCCAGGACCTGACGGGACTCCCGGACGCCGAGGGCCGCGGTCGGCTCGTCCATGATGATCAGCCGGGTGCCGAACATGGCGGCACGGGCCACGGCCACCGCCTGGCGCTGGCCGCCGGAGAGGGTGCCGACGAGCTGGGTGATGTCCTGGACGGTGGCGATGCCGAGCCGGTCGAGCTGATCGGCGGCCTCGCTGCGCATCCTCTTGTGGTCGAGCATGCGCAGGCCCGAGCCCAGCAGGCCTTTGCGGCGCAGTGGCCGGCCCAGGAAGAGGTTGGTGGCGATGTCCATCTGCGGTGCGACGGCAAGGGTTTGGTAGACGGTCTCGATGCCTGCCGCGCGTGCGTCGCGCGGCCCGTGGAAGCGGACCGGCCGGCCGTCCAGTTCGATGGTTCCCGCGTCCGGGACGAGGGCTCCGCTGAGGGCCTTGATCAGGCTCGACTTGCCCGCGCCGTTGTCCCCGACGACGGCGAGGACCTCACCGGCGCGGATCTCGAAGTCGGATTCGCGGATGGCCACGACATTGCCGTAGCGCTTGACCAGTCCGCTCGCGCGCATCACCACGTCGTCGGTGTGCGGCGCGGGCTCCTGGGCCGATGCGTGGGGCTGGTTCATGCTGCCCTCCTGCGGACGACACGGTCGACCGCGACGGCGACGATGACGAGGATGCCGGTGGCGACCTGCTGGTACAGGCTGTCGATGCCGGCCTGGGTCAGCCCGTTGGTCAGGACGGTGACGACCAGTGCGCCGAGCACGGTGCCGGGGATGCCGCCGCGCCCGCCGAAGAGGCTGGTGCCGCCGATCACCACGGCGGTGATGCTGTCCAGGTTGCCGGTCTGGAACGCGTTCGGGTCGGCGTTCGGGATGCGCCCCAGGGCCTGCCAGGCGGCGATCGCGTAGACGAACCCGGCCAGGACGTACGCGCTCAGCAGGGTGCGGCGGTTGTTGATGCCGGTCAGCCTGGCCGCTTCCTCGTCGTCGCCGACCGCGTAGACGTTACGGCCCCACGAGGTCTGCGTGAGCAGGAACCACAGGCCGGCGATGAGGACGACCGCGACGCCCATGCCGTAGGTGACCTCGATCCGGCCGAACAGGTAGGAGCGCTCGCCCAGCAGGGTCAGCACACCGGAAGGCACGGAGAAGCTCTGGCCGTTCGCGAACAACTGTCCGGTCGCGGTCAGCACGCTGAGCACACCGAGAGTGACGATGAACGGAGGCAACCGCAGCCGCGTCACGAGCGTGCCCGACACGGCGCCGATGGCCGTACACAGCAGCATGCCGATGACAAGAGCCAACCCTCCGGGGAGGGCGTGCTGGCCGAGCCGTGCGATGACGAGGGTTCCCAGCACCATGATGGCCGCGTTGGCCAGGTCGATGCCGGCGGTCAGGATGATGAGGGTCTGGCCGAGGGCAAGCGTGCCGACGACCAGGAACTGCTCCACGATCAGCGACGCGTTGTCGATGGTGAAGAACGTGTCGGTGACGGCCGAGAACACGATCACCGCGATGATCAGTGCGGCCAGCGGGCCGGCCGCCGAGTTGCCGAAGGCGCGTGCGACTGCGGTCCTGGCCGAAGGGCGGGCGGTGTCGCCCTCAGACGTCACGGTAGAGGTCTGCGTGGTGGTCACGGATCAGCCCCAGCAGTTCTTCAGGCCCCAGGCGGTGTCCTTGGACGCGAGGCCGGCCAGGGGCTTGTCGGTGATGAGCTGGGAGCCGGTGTCCGTGAATCCGGAGGGCTTCTTCTTGTCCTTGGCGTAGTCCACGACGGCGTCGACGCCTTGCTGCGCCATCTTCTTCGGGAACTGCATGACGGTCGCGGCGAACTTGCCGCTCTGCACATTGCGCACACCCGTGCACGAGCCGTCGATCGAACCGATGACCACTCCCGGCTTGCCGCTCAGCGCCTGCGCCGCGCCGGCTGCGGCAGGCTCGTTGATCGTGTAGACCGCGTTGATCCCGTGATCGCGCTGGTACAGGTTCTCCATCGCGGTCTGGGCCTTGGTCTGGTCGCCGTTGGTCACGGCGGTGCCCTTGATCTCGGGGGAGCCGTTGGTGAGTGCGAAGCCCTTCAGGAAGCCGTTGTGCCGAAAGTCGTCCACGGTGGAGCCCGGCGTGCCGTCGAGCAGCACCACGGCGGGCTTCTTGCTCCCCAGCGCGGCCTTGACGTACTGGCCCTGCTTGACGCCCGCGGCCTCGTTGTCCGTGGCGAACGTGGCGTCCACGGCGCTGGCCGGGTCCGTCGCGGTGTCCAGCGCGATGACGACGATGCCCTTGTCGCGGGCGGCCTTGATGGCGCCCAGCACGCCGGTGGAGTTGCTCGGCGTGATGAGGATGCCCTTGACGTTCTGGGCGACCAGGTTGTTGATCGCGTCGACCTGGCCCTGGTTGTCACCGTCGAACTTGCCCGCGAGGGCGATCAGCTTGGCCCCCTTCTTGCCCGCCTCTGCCTGCGCCGACTCGCGCAGCTTGACGAAGTAGGGGTTGCTGTTGGTCTTCGTCACCAGTCCGATGGCGATCTTGCCGCCGGAGGCGGGGCCGTTGTCCGAGCCCCCGCTCTTGGTGGACGTGCAGCCGGCGACCAGCAGGGCCACGCCCGCCGCGGCGATGACCGGCACTCGGGCGGAGGTACGCAGATGTCTCATGACCTGCTCCTTTCAGCCGACGGGACTCCTTCGGCCCGTCAAGGCTGCGGCAGAACATAGTGCGCGGAACCACGTCTGCATAGGCATTGCGCAAAGCTTTGCGGAATCCGTCGGCCCGTGGTGGGGCCGTGTGGACGGGCGAGGCCGGGACCTGTCTGGTCCGAGAACTGGCGCCGGATGGCGTCCGCCGTGTCGCACGGCGCGGGCTGTCACCAACCAGGGCATGACAGCCCGGCCCACGCGCCCGATGCCGGTCCACGAGAGGGCAGATCGATCGACGGTGCGTGACCTTACGGACGAATGCGGATGATGGTCTTCCCCTTGACCCGCTCGGTCGGGTTGAACGCGGCGACGGCGTCGTCGAGGGTCGACACGGTGCCGATGTTCGTCCGCAGCCGTCCGTCGCGCACGCGCTGGACGAGCTCACCCAGTTGCGCGCGATCGGGTTCGACGACGAAGTCGATCGCGAGGCCGTTGGCCGGCCGGACCTCGGGCGGCCCCGCGATGGTCACCAGAGTCCCTCCGGCCTGAACCAGGCCCGCCGACCGCCTGCCGACGTCCCCACCGAAGACGTCGAAGACCAGATCGACTCCGCCGACGTCTTCCAGCGTGTCCTTTTCCAGGTCGACGAACTCCTGCGCGCCGTAGTCGAGTGCCGCCTGACGGTGGGCGGCACGTCCCGTACCGATGACATGGGCACCCGCCTCACGTGCCAGCTGCGTCACCATCGAACCGACTCCGCCGGCCGCGCCGTGCACGAGAACGCTCTGCCCCACCTGCAGGCGGCCGTGCTGGAACAGCCCCTGCCAGGCGGTCAGGCCCGAGATCGGCAGGCTGGCGCCCACCGTGAAATCGACGTCGCCCGGCAGCGGCGCCAGGTTGCGCGCCTCGACGGCCGCGTACTCGGCCAGGGTGCCGTCGCGCGTCCAGTCCGTGAGGCCGAACACCCGCTGCCCCACCGACAGTCCGGTCGTGCCGTAGCCGAGGGCGGCGACCACTCCGGCCAGCTCGTGTCCGGGGACCGACGGTGTCCGGTCACGGCCGAGGCGGTCGGTCCACGAGGAAGGCCACGTGAGCTCGTCCGGGGTGAATCCCGACGCGAACACCTCGACGAGGACGTCGTTGCCCGCCGGGGTCGGCTCGGGCCGCTCGGCCGGCGTCATCCCGGCCGTGCCCGCGGTCTGATCTGTCACCACAATCGCCTTCATCGCGCACCTTCCCTGCCGACTCTTCGTCTGCACAGCATCTTCGCCCGGTGAGCACTTAGCGGCATCAGCGCCCGGCTTCTTACCCTGCGCACCCGACGTACGCGCGCCGGACGACCCGCGGGCGCCTGCCACCCTCAAGAAATGGACGAAATAGTCCAGTCACTGGCAGGGTGGGCCAGTGGTGCCGACCGGTTGGGAGGGAACGATGAGGACGCACAGCGCGGAAGTCCTGGCGCGCGAGAGTGCTGGTCTGGCCGTGGTCACTGACAGGGCGACGTTGGCGGACTGGCGCCGCCGGGTGATCGAGGAACTCATGACCCCGTCGTCGCCGTACGTGGTGGCTCTGAGCCAAACAGGTGACATACGCGCGCGAGCAGACTTCCTCGATCAGTGGCGCGAGCTCATCGCGGAGGCGGTTGACCGGTTGCTGGAGTCCGCTGCCCCAGGGGGCAGGCTCCGCACGTCGCACCGGACTCGACATGCCGATGTCGACGCCCAGAAGATGGCGGTGCTGATCCTCGCGGCGCTTCAGGGGGGCAGCACCTTGAGTCGGATTGCGCGAGATCCTCGGCCGCTCAACGCGGCGCTCGACCTCGCGCTCGTGCCCCTGATGGCAGCCACGGACGACTTCCTGAACGGGGAGTGAGGGGACCGATAAGTAACATGAACTCGTGATGACGACCGCTGATTCTCACAACGGCAGACGCCTGACGGCGCGCGGCGCGAAGACACGGGCAAGGATCGTCGCCGCAGCGGCCGACCTGATGTACGTCAAGGGAGTCGGCACCACCACGCTTGATGATGTGCTGGCGGCGAGCGGGGTGAGCAAGTCGCAGTTGTATCACCACTTCGAGGGCAAGGATGCGCTCGTGCGAGCTGTCGTCGACCACGTGGGGGAGCAGGTCATCGAACGCGAGCGCAGGTCCCTCGGTCGCGTCTCGACGATCCGGGGTCTGCGACGGTGGCGTGACGCCTTGGTGCAGAACAACGCCCTTCAGCATGGCGCCTACGGCTGTGCGCTCGGCTCGCTGGCCACCGAGGTCTCCGATCACGACGCGCTCGCACGCCGAGCCCTGTCGCAGTTGTTCACGGAATGGCAGGGGCTCCTGGCCGGCGTGCTGCGACGGATGCAGGACCGTGGCGTACTCCCGCCCACGGCGTCGACCGACCAGCTCGCGACCGGGCTCATGGCAGCCCTTCAGGGCGGCTACCTGCTGGCCCAGACGGCGCGCGACGTCACACCGATGGCAACTTCGATCGACATGGCGCTTGCGCACATCGAGAGCCTGTCTGCTGGTTGAGTTCCCGCAACCAAGTCACAAACAGGGACGGCGACTTCGGCCGGAGACTCAGCTCAGCTCATCGCTCGTCATGATTCTCGTGGTGGTGTCGCGTGCCGTGTAAGTGGCGATGAAGGCCGAACGGTTGATGTCGACGGAGTCCTTCCAGGCGGGGTGAGCCTGGACGTAGTCGGCGACGAAACCGCAGTAGATGCCGATCCTGGCCTGGCCTTGATTCCGGCTCAGGTCTTCCAGCGCGTGGCGAGCCAGGGCTGACGCGATGCCCCGGTGTCGTTGGTCCGGATCCACGTACGAGTGCGTGAGCGAGAAACGTCCGCCCGTGGTCTCGTAAGCCAGGGTGCCGACGACCTGGCCGTTACTCAGTGCCTCGTAGAGACGGGCGGTCTCGTTCTTGCGTACCTCAATGGCGGCCGGTGATGGCGCCATGTTCTCTTCTGGCATCGCTCGTCTCCAGTCGGTGGCCCTGGGCAACTCCGACCCAGGCATCGTTCGAACGGACTGTATAGTCCAATCTAGGATACCTATCCTGTGCTGTGCTGGTTGACATGCCTCGCAATTGGACCATGAAGTCCGAGGCGACGAGTCTCAGCGTGAGTGAAGGCAGGGAGAGGAGCGGCTCGATGAGCAGCGAGGAGCAGGTGCCGGTGACCGAGCGGCTGATCGACAACATCGAGCGAGGTCGCTTTGAGCTCTACCGTCACCATGACCTGGTCGGTTGGCTCTACTACACCCGCCTGAAGCCCAACCGGTACGCCCTTCGGCACACTGAGGTGGAGTCGAGCCATCATCACCAGGGGGTCGGGGGCACGCTGGTGGGGCGAGTCTTCGACGAGATCCGCTCCCGCGAGGGCACCGTCACCGCGATCTGCCCGTTTGTGGTCGACTACCTCTCGCGAACCACCACCTATGCCGATCTGGTCGACCCCCGGCACCCGGGCTACTCCGATCGCGCGGCCGCCGAGTCGGCGCTGGCGGAGGCCGGCGGCTGACAGCACCGAACACAGGTAAGAAGCCGAGCCCCAAGCGACACCAACCCTCTGCTCGAACGCGCAAGGGCCATCACGAGGGGAACGAGGGGAAAGACTCATGAAGGCACTGGTCGGCGAAACCGTCGTGGCGGAGGCTGCGAGCGAAGCGGTGGTTCGCATTGAGGGAAACACCTACTTCCCGCCGGACTCCGTCACGGCTGACGCGCTCCGCGAGAGCCCGACCCCCTACACCTGTCCCTGGAAGGGGAAGGCGCAGTATCACGACGTCGTGGCAGGCGGGACGGTGCTGAGGGACGGGGCTTGGTCCTACCCCAACATCAAGGAGTCGGCGGTGACCCGTGTCGGTCGCGACTTCAGCGGCTACGTCGCCTTCGACGCGCGCGAGGTCAGAATCGAGCACTGATGCATCTCGGCGCCAGCACCTCCGGCACATTGACATGCCTGGTCACCAAGGAGAATTCATGGGCCTGTTGAACTCCGGTGCGGAATTTCCCGCCCTGAAGGTCAGTACCGTCGGAGGCGGCACCCTCGACATCCGTGAGGAGCTCGCCGGCAGCTTCGGCGTCGTCCTCTTCTACCGCGGTTCGTGGTGCCCTTACTGCACCGCCCAACTAAGGGCCTTCCAAAGGGCGAGCGACCGATTCACGCAGGTGGGGATCAAGGTCGTCGCGCTCTCCGTCGACGACGAGGCCACGACGAAGGAGCTTGTGGAGAAGCACAAGCTCACCTTTCCCGTGGCGCACAGCGCGGACGCTTACGCGATCGCCGAGGCGACCGGTGCCTTCGTCAACGACGAGCCGGTGCACCTGCAGTCCACGGGCTTCGTCCTGGCTCCCAACGGCACCGTCATCACCGCCGTCTACTCCACCGGGGCGATCGGTCGACTCGTGCCGGAGGACGTCCTCGGCCTGGTCTCCTACCTCAAGGAACACACGGGCGAGGGGCACATGGGCTGATCGCGCGGGCTCGGAGCGTCAGCCGGTTCACTCACGGCGGCGGGACGCCGTCAGGTGCCTGACGGCCTCGCACTGGACTCCGTGCCGGCCCTACCCGGTGTGGACCTACGAGCGGAGAACATCATGCGGGAGATCGTGATCGTCGGTGGAGGCTATGCGGGCTTCTACACTGCCTGGCGCCTCGAGAAATCGCTCCGAAGGAGCGAGGCACGGGTCACGGTCATCGACCCACGCCCGTACATGACCTACCAACCCTTCCTGCCCGAGGTGACGGCGGGATCCGTCGAGGCACGTCACGCCGCCGTGTCGTTGCGGCGCCATCTGCGTCGTACCCGGCTGATCGCGGGTTCGGTGACCGAGATCCGCCATGCCGGCCGGACCGTCACCGTGCGGCTCGCGAACGGCGCCGACCAACTGCTGCGCTACGACGTCCTCGTGGTCACCGCCGGCGCTGTCACCCGCACGTTCCCCGTACCCGGTGTTGCGGAGCAAGCGATCGGCCTGAAGCACGTGGAGGAGGCGGTCGCCATTCGCGACCGACTGATGACCGCGTTCGACCAGGCCGGGTCGCTGCCCCCAGGACCCGAGCGGCGCAAGCTGCTCACCGTCACATTCGTGGGCGGAGGGTTCTCCGGTGTCGAGGGCTTCGGCGAGCTGCTGTCGCTCGCGACCGCGATGCTCAAGTCCTACCCCGAGCTGAGCATCGATGATCTGCAGTTCCACCTGGTCGAGGCACAGGGCCGCATTCTCCCCGAGGTGGGGAACAAGGCCGGAGCCTGGGTGGTGGACTCCCTGGAACGGCGTGGCGCACGCGTGCATCTGAACACCCAGCTCGTGTCCGCCGAGCACGGACACGTCGTCCTCTCCGACGGAGAGGAGTTCGACTCGGCGCTCATCGTCTGGACGGCCGGCAACGCCTCCAACCCGGTTGTGCACAACCACACGGATCTACCGGTCGATGAGCGCGGCCTCCTCATGGTCCGCCCCGATCTGCGCGTGGGCACCGCCAGCGAAGCCGTGCCCGGCGTGTGGGCGGCCGGAGACGACGCGGCCGTACCCGACCTGGCCTCCCCTGCGCCGGGGGCCTACACGGTGCCGAACGCCCAGCACGCCGTACGGCAGGCCAAACGTCTCGCGAAGAACATCGTGGTGAGCCTGCGGGGAGGCAGCATCCGGAACTACCGCCACAGCAGTCTCGGCGTGGTGGCGACGCTGGGACTGGGACGGGGCATCTTCCAGTACAAACGCATCGTGATCAAGGGGTTTCCGGCTTGGCTGATGCACCGCGGCTATCACGTCCTGGCCGTGCCCACCTGGGAGCGAAAGATCCGCGTTCTTTCGGTCTGGCTCACGGCGGCGCTGTTCGGCAGGGACCTGGTCTCGCTGCTCTCCGTGCAGCATCCGCGGAAAGCCTTCGTCAATGGCGGTGAACCGGACCGTTCCGACACGAGCCAGGCGCACCCCAGCCTTCGCGCCGGGCGGCAGTAGGCTCGGCGCCGCCGAACAACAGGGCGTGGTTGGCCGGGGTGGCGGGCTGGGACACCGGACCATGGACGGGAACATGAGGGGTGCCGGATGAAGGCCATCGTGGTGACGGACCGGGCCGCGGGAACGGCCGGAATGAAGCTGGTGGAGCGCCCAGAGCCGCAGACGTCGAGGCTCGCCAGCCTCGAGGGCGCGAACTACGGCGATGTCGTCGTTCAGGTGCACGCGTCGGGATTCACCTGGGATGAGCTGGAGTGGCCTTCGACCTGGATCGATCGCCTCGGCCGTGACCGGACGCCTTCGATCCCTGGACACGAGGTGGCCGGAGTGGTCACCGCCCTCAGCTATGGAACGGCGGGACTGTCGGTGGGCCAGCGGGTGTTCGGCCTCACGGACTGGACTCGCGACGGCACACTGGCGGAGTACGTCGTCGTCGAGGCACGTAACCTCGCGCCGCTGCCGGGGGACGTCGACTTCACGACCGGCGCGGCCATGGTGATGCCGGGCCTGACCGCGTGGCAGGGTCTGTTCGAGCACGGCCGCCTCCACGCCGGGCAGAGCGTCCTCGTACACGGTGCGGCCGGCGCAGTCGGATCGATGGCAAGCCAGCTCGCGCGAGAGGCCGGCGCCTACGTCATCGGCACCGGGCGGGCCGCCGGCCGTCAGACGGCGCTCGACTTCGGCGCGCAGGAGTTCGTCGACCTCGAAAAGGACACGCTGGAAGACGTCGGCGGGGTCGATCTGGTCTTCGATGTCTTCGGCGGGGACCTCGGGAAGCGGTCCGTGAGTGTGGTGCGAGCCGGAGGAACACTGGTGACGATCGCCGGCCCGCCGGAGGTCCGGCCCGCCAACGGCCTCGCGATCGACTTCGTGGTAGAGCCGAGTCGCGCCCAACTGGGCGAGATTGTGCAGCGGGTACGGGACGGTCGGCTGCGGACCCACGTCGGCAGCGTGGCGACCCTTGACGACGCCGTCGCCGCCTTCAACCCGACCGAGCGGGTCAAAGGAAAGACGATCATCCGCGTTCGTCCGTGACAAATCGCGTGCGCGCAAGTTCGCGACGTTCGGTCCGTCACCCTGCAGCTGCCGGAGGTCAGGCCGCGGGCCCCCCACCGAAGCCGAGGACCCAGATGCCCGGGTGGCTGGGATCAATGACGTCCGCGTACTTGACGCTCCGCGTCATGAACTGAGCGACGGCAGGACAGTGGACCGTGGCCTTCTGCTGTCTCTCGCGCAGGTCGTCGAGGACCACCTGAATGAGGATCTGGGACAACCCCCGCCCACGACAGGTCTCGTCGACCTCGGTGTGGCCCAGGACCCGTCGCTGCTCGACGACACGGTACGACAGCGTTCCCACCCGCGCTCCGTCCACGTAGAGCGCATATTGATGGTTCTCCGGTTCGTCGACGACCCGGACACGCTTCGCGCTGTCGTCGAACAACACCTCGGCCATGACATCTCCGTTCACTTCCCGTTTTGAGACAGCAGCAGGCTGCGCAGTTGCTTCCGGCCCCGGTGGATGCGGGACATGACCGTGCCCACGGGGGTTCCCATGAAGTCCGCGATCTCCCGGTAACTGAATCCCTCGACGTCCGCCAAGTACACGGCCGTCCGGCGAACCGGTGGGACCATGCTGAGGGCCGCCTTGAGGTCGGGGCTGGGCATGTGCGCCAAGGCGGCGGATTCTGCGGAGCCGAACGCCATGCGGCCGTATGCGTCATGGTGGGGCAGTTGCTGTTCCTCGGCATCCGCTACGAGGTATTGGCGCGGCCGGCGCTGCTCCTTCCGGTACGTGTTGATGTACTGGTTCACAAGGATTCTCCGCATCCACGCGCCGAAATTCGTTCCGGGGCGGTATTGATCGAACGACGCGTACGCCCGCGTGTAGGCGTCCTGCACGAGGTCCTCCGCATCGGCCGGGTTGCGCGCCATCCTCCGGGCGGCGGCAAGCAGGGATCCTCGATGTGCCAGCGCGTCCTGCTCGAACCGGGCGCGGCGTTCCGTACAGCTTTCGTTCTGACCCCCAGGTGAGGGGAGTTGAGGGGGAGGCGTCGCCACTGGCCCCTCCTCTCTGCGTCTGGCTGATACGTCAGCCGTTGATGCGTATCGGCGTGTCGGACGCCGATCGCCGTCTGTTGCGGCATTACCGGGTTGGCGGCCCCGTTCGGGTCGGTTCTTACTGGCCGGCGGCTCGGCGTCACCGAGGGTGGTGTGCAAGCAGCGGCACCGGCAGGGGGTCTGGTGGCGTTCCGCGACGGCGAGTAGACGCAGAATCGATCCTGATGGGTCTTTGTTGAAGCCAGGCGGTGCGAGGGTGTGCGCATCGCTCGGGCCGAGATGTGTCGGAGCCACGACCCGCGGGTTTCTCACCGGCGGTACGGCAGGACGGCGCCTGCTTTCCGTGCTTCGCGGACGGCGTCTTTCCAGGGGGCATCACGGTTGCGCGTCGTCGCACCGGGCCGTGAAACCTCGTAGGCGGGGCTTCTCCATGCAAACAGACAACGTGAAAGGCAGGGGCCCCTCATGACGGAAGCCTCCGACAGCTTCGATCTTGTAGTGCTCGGTGGTGGCAGCGCGGGGTACGCGGCCGCATTGCGCGGTGCCCAACTCGGCCTGCGCACGGCCATGGTCGAGAAGTACAAGCTGGGGGGCACCTGTCTGCACAACGGGTGCATCCCCACCAAGGCCCTGCTGCACGCGGGCGAGATCGCCGACCGGACCCGCGACGCCGAGTTGTTCGGGGTCAGGGCCTCCTTCGAAAGCATCGACATGGCGTCCGTGCAGCGCTACAAGGACGACACGGTCGCCGGACTCTGCCGAGGTCTGACCGGCCTGGTGAAGGCACGCGACATCACCTATATCGAGGGTGAGGGCAGGCTGTCGTCGCCGACCTCGGTCGACGTGAACGGCCGCCGCGTCGAGGGCCGCCACGTGCTGCTCGCGACCGGTTCGGTGCCGAAGTCGCTGCCGGGCCTGGAGATCGACGGCAACCGGATCATCTCCTCGGACCACGCCCTCGTCCTGGACCGTGTGCCGAAGTCCGCGATCATCCTGGGCGGCGGCGTCATCGGCGTCGAGTTCGCCTCCGCCTGGAAGTCCTTCGGCGCGGACGTCACCGTCATCGAGGGCCTCAAGCACCTCGTCCCGGTCGAGGACGAGAACTCTTCGAAGCTTCTTGAGCGCGCGTTCCGCAAGCGCGGCATCAAGTTCAACCTGGGCACCTTCTTCCAGAAGGCCGAGTACACCCAGGACGGCATCAAGGTCACCCTCGCCGACGGCAAGGAGTTCGAGGCCGAGTACCTGCTGGTCGCCGTCGGCCGCGGCCCGGTCTCGCAGGGCCTGGGCTACGAGGAGCAGGGCGTCGCGATGGACCGCGGCTACGTCCTGGTCGACGAGTACATGCGCACCAACGTGCCCACCATCTCCGCCGTCGGTGACCTCGTCCCCACGCTCCAGCTCGCGCACGTCGGCTTCGCCGAGGGCATCCTGGTGGCGGAGCGTCTGGCCGGCCTGAAGACCGTCCCGATCGACTACGACGGCGTCCCGCGGGTGACCTACTGCCACCCCGAGGTCGCCTCCGTCGGCATCACCGAGGCCAAGGCCAAGGAGATCTACGGTGCGGACAAGGTCGTCGCTCTGAAGTACAACCTCGCGGGCAACGGCAAGAGCAAGATCCTGAACACCGCGGGCGAGATCAAGCTCGTCCAGGTCAAGGACGGTGCCGTGGTCGGCGTCCACATGGTCGGTGACCGGATGGGCGAGCAGGTCGGCGAAGCCCAGCTGATCTACAACTGGGAGGCGCTGCCCGCCGAGGTCGCACAGCTCATCCACGCCTACCCGACGCAGAACGAGGCGATGGGCGAGGCCCACCTGGCGCTGGCCGGCAAGCCGCTGCATTAGCAGGACCGACAGCTCCACGGGGGCATCGATCCTGCATAGATGAGCTGTAGATCAACGCCGCAATAGCATTTGCGGAGGAACAACTCGCTGACGCGGCCCGGCGCGCCAACTCCCTATGCCAGATGCATTGGTTGCAACGAGAACCAGCCTGAGTCGGCTGGGTCTGTGTTCTTGCCCGGACGGAAATTCGGAGGACATCGTGAGCAGTGTTGACTCAACAGTGCAACGGGATGCTCGAGAAGCCCTTTTCGAGGCCATCGCGTCTCAGGCCCGACAGCAGGCGGAGCACAAGGATCACGGGGCGGTCGCAGCGGCCTTGAAGGACCTGGCAGAGGCGTACGCCTGGGCTGCGAACCAGCACGAGAGCACCGGCAATCAGTGAAGATTGCCACCCATTCAAACGCAGGAGGAATGATGTCTGAAGGCACTGGCGACGATGAGTGGGGTCCGCACACACCGGATGCGGTTCTCCACACGGGAACGGAAGAGCTGCCCGACCCGGAAGACGTAGTACTGGCATCCGGCCACGACGTCACACCGGAGAGGCTTGAACGGGCACGCCGTCTTCTCGAGGAAGAGGGCGCTGCCGGTGTGGAGAAGTTGCTCCCCTGAAAGAGCACCGCTGCGGCGTCCGGAGCAATGCAGGCAATCGGAGCCACCGCACCCGGTTGACGAACGTCATCTCAGCAAAGAGACGTAAGGAATCCGCGGGCCTTGCAGCTAACCACCGTGGGCGCTGCACGGCCGCTGTCACGGTGCCCAGGCCTGAGGTCACCATGTCGGACGGACCACGGCCAGGGTCGAAGAGCACGATCCACGCGCTCTGACCCGTCGGCTCGAGACGGCGGAATTCACAGGAGGGCGGCACGGCAATGGCACAAGAGAAGGCGATTCTGGCGGGCGGATGCTTCTGGGGCATGCAGGAGCTCTTTCGGGCCCTGGACGGCGTGGCCTCGACGCGTGTCGGCTATACGGGGGGCGAAACGGCGAACCCGACGTACCGCAACCACGGCAGCCACGCGGAGGCCATCGAAATCACCTACGACCCCGCCCGGACCGACTACCGGGCTCTGCTCGAGTTCTTCTTCCAGGTGCACGACCCCACCACGCTGAACCGGCAGGGCAACGACGTCGGCCTCAGCTACCGGTCGGCCATCTTCTATCTCGGTGAGGAACAGCGGCGCATCGCCGAGGCCACGATCGCCGAGGTGGATGCTTCGGGCCTGTGGCCGGGGAAGGTCGTCACAGAGGTGATGCAGGCCGGCGCCTTCTGGGAGGCCGAACCTGAGCACCAGGACTATTTGCAGCGCTATCCGAACGGGTACACCTGCCACCGCATCCGCCCGGAGTGGCGGCTGCCCAAGGCGTCGTAGTCGGCCTCGTGGCTGCTGATCCCGGCAACCTTGTCGTTCCACTCCGGCTCTTGCCGCGAAGTAAGGGAGCGGCGGCACATGACGCGAAATCCCAGAAGGGCTGATGCAGCCACGCCACTTGGGAGGCAGCCATGCCGGAATACACCAAGAGTCCTGAACGCCTCGCGCAACTCACAGAAGTGCAGTACCGCGTGACCCAGCAGGACGAGACGGAACCCTCCTTCGCCAACGCCCTCTGGGACAACAAGGCCCCCGGCATCTATGTGGACATCGTGTCGGGAGAGCCCCTGTTCTCCTCCGTGGACAAGTACGACAGCCGCACAGGGTGGCCCAGCTTCACCAAACCCCTGGAGTCCGGTCACGTCGTCGAACGGCCCGACACCAGCCACGGAATGGTCCGAGTCGAAGTCCGGTCGGTGAACGGAGACAGCCACCTCGGGCATCTGTTCCCTGACGGACCCAGTGACAGGGGCGGCCTGCGGTACTGCATCAACTCGGCCTCCCTGCGCTTCATCCCCGTCGGGGAACTGGAGAAGGAGGGCTACGGCCAGTACCTGAGCATGTTCCAGATGCCGGACGGGAGCGCCGCCGAAGCAGAGTGAGTGGCCGGGCAGGCGCTCCGAGAGTGGCTGCACGGCCACCACGCCTCGCCCATCTCGTAAAACCCCGCTTGGGCCCATGGGAGGTCCCCGAAGTGAACAAGAAGCTCAACGGCGTATCAGCCGAAGACGGCGCACCCGTACCGGCCGAGGAGATTCCCGCCGCTCTCACCGCAGGCCGTCTCGTCTACACCGACGGAGCGACGCAGACCTTCGACGCCGACGGCACCACCCGCTACGTCGAGGGCGGACGGGAGACCGAGGGCACGTGGTCCGTCGACGACACCGGCCACTTCTGCTCGTTCTGGCCGCCGTCCTATCGGGCCTCCTACGACCTGCGCTGGATGGTGGAGGGGGGAGAGGCTGTCGGCCTCCGGTTCTCGGATCTGCGAAGCGGAAGCCACTTCGAGGGCCGATACCGGTGAACGGTGGAGACGTTGCTGGAGGAAGCGCGGGATCTCCACCAGAGTCCGTGGCGGCCGCGCACACGCGCCGCGCACAGGGCCGGCAGCGAGTGTCGGCAACTGTCGGAAGAGGGAGGGCACATGGCCGATGAGTCGTCGGCACCGACGCCGCAGACGGTTCTGTGCCCTCTCACCAGCGCGGCGATCTTCCTCGTCGTCACGATCGACCCCGGCGGGGAAGCGGTGACCCGCGAGGTACTGTCCGACCTCAACTCCCTGCAACGGTCCGTGGGCTTCCGCGCCGAACCCGAGGGCAGGCTCAGCTGCGTCACCGGTATCGGCTCAGAGGCGTGGGACCGGTTGTTCGCCGGCCCCCGTCCGGTGGACCTGCATCCGTTCCGTGAGCTGAACGGCCGGGTGCACCGAGCGGTGTCGACACCGGGCGACCTGCTCTTCCACATCCGCGCCGCACGCCTCGACCTGTGCTTTGCCCTCGCCTCGGAGATCATGAGCCGGCTGGGTAAAGCGGTGACCGTTCGCGATGAAGTGCATGGCTTCCAGTACTTCGACAAGCGTGATCTGCTCGGCTTCGTCGACGGCACGGAGAACCCGACAGGCGCGACCGCGAGCGCCGCCGTACTTATCGGGGACGAGGACTGCGAGTTCGCCGGCGGGAGTTACGTGATCGTGCAGAAGTACGTGCACGACCTTGTCGCCTGGAACGCGTTGCCCGTCGAGGCGCAGGAGAGGATCGTCGGCAGGACGAAGCTGTCGGACATCGAACTGGACGACAGCACCAAGCCGGCCGACTCACATGTCGCCCTCACCACCATCACCGGTGCCGACGGCACTGAACGCGAGATCCTCCGGGACAACATGCCCTTCGGAACCGTCGGGCGCGGCGAGTTCGGCACGTACTTCATCGGCTATGCCCGTACCCCGGCGGTGACCGAGGCGATGCTGGAGCGGATGTTCCTGGGCACGCAGGACGCTGCGCACGACCGGATCCTGGACTTCTCCACCCCTGTCACGGGATGCCTCTTCCACGTGCCCACGGCGGACTTCCTGGACGACCTGCCCGCACTGCCCACACCACCCGGCGCGCGATCGGGGGCCCTGGGCGCCGATCTCCACGTCGTAGTCGCACAACCCGAGAGTCAACCCCGTTCTTCCGACACCTCATTGAGGATCGGCAGCATGAAGCGGAGCGCGTCCCGATGAACAATCTGCACCGTGAACTTGCTCCCCTCTCCGCTGCCGCGTGGAGGGATCTGGAGGACGAGGCTCGCCGCACTTTCCAAACGCACGCCGCAGCACGGCGCATTGTCGATGTCCCCGAGCCGGGCGGAGTCGAGTTGGGAGGTGTGGCGACGGGGCACGTCGACAGTGTGGAGACCCCTGCCGATGACGTCGTCGCTCACGTGCGCCGTTTCCAGCCGTTGGTCGAGCTGCGAGTCCCGTTCATCGTCGACCGCCGCCAGGTCGACGATGTCGCGCGCGGGGCCAAGGACGCCGACTGGCAACCCGCCAAGGACGCTGCCCGGAGGCTTGCACACGTGGAGGACCGGGCCGTCTTCGAAGGATACGCGGCCGCCGGCATCGCCGGTCTGCGGAACAGCTCCTCCAACTCACCGGTGAAGCTGCCCGCCGACGTCCGCGACTACCCGGACGCGATCAGCCAGGCGGTCTCCGCGCTGCGGCTGGCAGGCGTCGACGGCCCGTACTCTCTTGCGCTGAGCGCCGAGGCGTACACGGCGGTCAGTGAGACCTCCGACCACGGATACCCGATTATCAAGCACATCGCCAGGTTGCTCGACGGGGACATCGTCTGGGCGCCCGCCATCGACGGCGCCTTCCTGCTCTCAACTCGCGGTGGCGACTTCGAGATGCGCATTGGCCAGGACGTGTCGATCGGCTACCTCTCGCACGATGCGACCACTGTCACCCTGTACTTGGAGGAGACCCTCACCTTTCTGGTGCACACGAGCGAGGCGGTCGCAGCCCTCGTGTCGCAGCCGACCGGCACATGACGGGGTGAAACGCCGGTCGGCCGCAGCCGGTGACAGCCACCGCCAGGGCCCGGCCAGGACATGCCAGAGCCCGGCAGTGCTCCGGTCACTCCTGCGGGTGTTCGGTGAGTCCCGGTCACTCCTGCGGATGTTCGGAAAGTCCCGGCCATTCGTCCGGCCCACCTCCCTGCCACTCGATGTGTTCACTCTCCTCGACGTCGATCTGATCGAGGTCGGCAAGTCGGAGAATCTCGACGACGTCGTCCAGATGGGAGGCGACTCCCAGGATCAGGTCACCCTCGGTGACCCGGCGGGAGCCGTCCAGCGCCGGGGTGTGCACCACGATGTGCGGAAACCGCTGCGATGTCTGCGTCATGACCAACCTCGTTGTCTCTGAAGCGCTTGGAATGGGACCCGTCTGCGCAGCCCGCCGAGCATGCGGCCCTGCGTGCACCTCATCCGCCCGGCTGCGCGTTCTCGAACCTGATGAGTCCGGCTGCCTCGGCCTCCTCGGCTGCGATGTCCTCGGCGATGGCGAGGACCCGATGCAGGCTCGCTGAAGGGATCACCACGCCGCCGGCGCTGTCCATGTGGACGTAGTCGCCGGGGTTCACGCACACACCGCAGACCTCGACGGCCACTCCGTACGCGAAGGGCATGATCGTGTCGCCGCCCCAGCGGACCGCTTCTCCCGTGCACCAGGTGGCGAAGCTGTACCCGCGCAGCTGGTCGAAGTCCCGCAGCCGGCCGTCGGCCAGGACGCCGGCTAGGCCGGCGCTGTCCGCCCTGGCCAGCTTGGTGCCCCCGCTGTGCGACACCTCGGGATGGCCGCCGCTGGAGAGCACGAGCACTTGGCCCGCGGCGGGCTTCTGCCCGAGTGCTCCGTAGAAGTAGTGCTTGAAGTCGCGGACCGTTCCCGCCAGGTCGTCACGGAAGGGCAGATAGGAAATGGTGGCCGCGGGCCCGAAGAGAGGGCGAAGTGGGTCGGGGCTCGACATGGCGGGAATGTGGGCCCGGTGGCCGTGGACACGGCCCACGGCGTCGACGAGCGTGGCACATCCCAGGCGGGCAGCCCTTGCGGCCAAGGCGTCGTCCTCCATCGGCTTCCTTTCGAAGGGCCACCGGCCCCGACCGGTGGGGGAGTTGAGCACGAACCTGTGGTGCAGCAGTCCAACAACGTCCGAGCACATGGCTCACAGCGCACAGCACCCAGTCCCGTGCCGGTGCGGCACTTGTGTCAGCGCCCTTCTACAGCATGTTCTTACCGACCGGTCTCAGAACCGGTCGGCGTCGGCCGCAGTGACGCTGGGACGTGAGCAGCCAGT
Source organism: Streptomyces sp. NPDC057616 (assembly GCF_042800575.1). NCBI lineage: Bacteria > Bacillati > Actinomycetota > Actinomycetes > Kitasatosporales > Streptomycetaceae > Streptomyces > Streptomyces sp. NPDC057616. The sequence goes on along the minus strand of NZ_JBHVGU010000015.1, from coordinate 182,866 downwards.
ACCTCTACGGCCCGTCTACTTCGCGTCGATCGGTCGAGCCCAGCCAGGCGTGAGGCGCCGACAACGGCCAGCAGACGGAGCTGTAGACGTCGGTTCGTGGATCCGGCGTCCACTGCACGTCTACGGGTGTTCCGCGGCGGCGCCACGGCGGACAACACTGGCCGCCCTAAGGGCACTTGAGAGAAGGACGACTCTGTGACGCTTGGTCTGCCTGCCGTGATACGGGCCTGTCTCTTCGACCTCGACGGCGTGATCACCGACACGACCTCACTGCACGCCGCCGCGTGGAAGGAGGCGTTCGACACGTTGCTGCAGCAGCACGAGGGCGAGAGGTTTCGCCCGTTTGCCGCTGACACCGGACACGACGAGCTCGTCGACGGCCGGCCGAGCGTCGAAGATGTGCGGTGCTTCCTGTCTTCGCGCGGGATCGAACGGCCCGACGGCAGCCCTGACGACCCTCCGGGCCCGGACACCGTGTACGGCCTCGTCCGCTGGAAGAACAGCCTGTTCGAGGCCAGGGCCGGATCGCAGGGGGTCCAGGTGTGTCAGGACACCATGGCCTATCTCATGGCGGCCCGTGACAGCGGGCTGCTCACCGCAGTGGTCACCTCCAGCGCCAACTGCCGCGAGATCCTGAGGGCGGCGCGCATGGAGACGCTGTTCGACGCGTGGATCGACGGCGTGGTGGCCGCGAGTCGGAACCTGCGCGGCAAGCCCCACCCCGACACCTTCCTGGCAGCTGCCCGCGATCTGGGCCAGCACCCTGCACAGTGCGCGGTCTTCGAGAACGCGCAGGCAGGCATGGACGCCGGACGATCGGGTCACTTCGGGTGGGTGGTCGGCGTCGCCAGGACAGGTCGCGCCGGCGCGTTGTACGCGCACGGCGCCGATGTGGTCGTCAAGGACCTGGGAGACCTGACCGGCACTCCTGATCCACGCCCCCGGCCGTGATCGGCCACCCCCTCCTGAAACCGCAGGGAATCAAAAAAGGACCTTGAGGTCCTTTCTGGAACATGCTACGGTCCGCAGCGGTAATCTGGCCAATGTGGCGGAACAGGCACCCGACAAGAACAGCTCCCGGCTGACCGAGCGCGGGCGGGCGACTCGAGAGCGCATCTTGAGGGCCGCCGGCGACATGATGTACGTCAAGGGCGTCTCCCTGACGACCCTCGACGACGTCAGGGCTGCCAGCGGAACGAGCAAGTCCCAGCTCTACCGCCACTACCCTGACAAGGATGCGCTGGTGCGGGACGTTGTCGCGTTGCAGGCCGCGGAAGTACTCGATCGTCACCAGCAGCTCCTGCGACGGCTCAATTCCTTCCGCGGGCTGGAGCGCTGGCGGGATGCGGTGGTGGAGCGCAACGCGCTCCGCAACGGGGCCTACGGCTGCCCCCTCGGCTCCCTGGCCAGCGAACTGGCCGATCAGGACGAAGAGGCCCGGAAGGCCATCGCCCAGCACTTCGCCACCTGGGAGGGGCTCCTCGAGACCGGACTGGTGCGGATGAAGGACTCGGGAGTCCTCCGCGCCGATGCAGACGCCAAGGAGCTCGCCACCGGTCTCATGGCAGCTCTTCAGGGCGGGTACCTCCTCGCGCAGACCGCTCAGGACGTCACACCCATGAAGATCGCCCTCGACATGGCGATCGCCCACGTCAGGACCTATGCCATGCCCGAAGAAGACGACGATGCGGACACGTCTGAAGGGTAAGTGGCAGGGCGCTGAGCGTCCGGGGGACGGGCGAGGCGGGAGCGGCAGTCCCGGTGCGGTGACACGGATGGTCGCGCCATAGCCAGTCCCTTCATCTGCTGGACTTTGCCGTCCTCCCGGCGGGGGTCCGGGGTGCGCCCTGGGTGTGCCGGTGTCGGCGAACGCGTTCGTCCGCATGTCTCACCTTTCACAGGCGCATCAGCCGTCACCGAAACGCGTCGGCACCCTGCACGAAAGACGCACAGCTTCGACAAGTAGAGGACTATTTAGTCCTGAAAATTGGACGAACCTGGGGTACGTTGGGGGACGGCGGTCCCTTGTGGACGGCCGAGCGGCGAAGCCTCACAAGGATCCCCAGGGCGGTAGGCACGATGTATGTGGGAGTCCAGTTCTCAGTTCTCGGCCCGGTCCGGCTACACAGGCAGGGGGTCGAGGCCGGAGCTGGTCAGCCTAGGCAGTGCGCAGTACTCGCTTCGCTGTTGCTCAGAGCCGGCCGGCCTGTCAGCCTCTCGAAACTGGTGGAGGACGTGTGGGGGGACGAAGCCCCACCGTCGGCCATAGGCTCCGTGCGCACCTACATCTACCGACTCAGACAGGCACTGGGAGAGCAGAGCGACAGCTCCGTGCACCTGGTCGACGGGGGCTATCGACTGCACATCCAACCGGACGCTCTGGACCTGAACAGGTTCAAGGAGACTGCGGCCAAGGCGCGAGAGGCGCGCAGCACCGGCGACCTGGCGTCCGCGACGAGCCTGCTGACCAAGGGCCTCGAGATGTGGAAGGGAGTGGCCCTCGCCGGTGTCCCGGGGCCGTTCGCGGACCAGCAGCGCAGCGTCCTCGGCGAGCTGCGTCTCGCCTGTGCCGAGGAGCAGCTCGCGTGCGAGGTCGAGCGAGGGCGTTACGCCGAAGCCGCGGCGGAACTGTCGGCCCTGCTTGTCGAGCACCCGCTTCGAGAGCGCGTATGCGGCCTCCTCATGACGGCGCTCTACGGTGCCGGCCGGCAGTCCGAGGCTCTGACGATCTTCCACACGACCAGTCACCTGCTGCGTCAACGCCTCGGTGTCAGCCCGTCGCCGGAACTGCAGCAGGTCCACGAGCGCATCCTGTCCGGGCGACTCGAGCTCGCGCAATCCACCGACCTCCCGAAGAGCGCGCCGCGCGCACCCTCACCACACGCTCCGGCCCAGCTCCCGGCCGCCCTGCCGAGCCTCGTCGGACGCGAGAGGGAGCAGGAGCAGGTCGAGCGGTTGGTTGCCGATGCGGAAGCGTCGTCCTCTGTGGCCATCTGCACGATCGGCGGACTGGCCGGCGTCGGCAAGACAGCCTTCGCCACGACTGTGGCCCACCGTCTGGCGGACCGCTTCCCGGACGGACAGCTCTTTGCCGACCTGCAGGGAGCCGGACCGGAGGTCGAGCCGCGGGACCCCGCGCACGTGCTCGAGGACTTCCTGCAGTCCTTGGGAGTGCGCCCCGAGGACATGCCCGAGACGACGCAGGCACGAGGACTCATGTTCCGCGGCCTGCTGGCCAACCGTCGCGTGCTCGTCCTGCTCGACAACGTATGGAACACGGACCAGGTCAAACACCTCCTCCCCGGAGGGCCCGGCTCCATGGCCCTCGTCACCAGTCGTATGCAACTGCACGCGCTCGTCGCGGCCTATCAGGCGCTTCCCCTGACGCTCATGCCCCTGAGCCAGGCGGACGCACGCAGCCTGCTGGCCCGTCGGCTGGGCGCGGCGAGGACGGCAGCCGAACCAGAGGCCGTCGACCGCATCGTCCAGCTGGCCGGGCAGCTCCCGCTGGCGCTGGCCAACGTCGCCGCCCGCGCCGCCTACCGACCGCAGCTGCGGCTGGCGAGCCTGGCCGACGAGTACGAGGCGCCGGAACACAGAACCCTTGACGCGTTCGCGAGCGAGGAGGACCAGGCGCTCGACGTCCGCGCGTCCCTGACTCGCTCGTACCGCCTGCTCGACACGGAGACGGCCGCGCTCTTCCGCGACCTAAGCGCCTGCCCGGACCCCCTGTTCGCGGCATCGCAGGTCGCGGACCTGGCCGGGCGACCCGAGTGCCGGGTCCGCAAGGTCCTGTCGCGCCTCATACGGGCGCACCTCGTCTCGGAGGTCGGCCCGGGCCGGTACAGCTGGAACCGTCTCGTGGCGGCGTACGCGGCGGAGCAGGCGCGGAACGGGCCCCTTGACCAGGGCGAACTGACAGGCTGGTAGCACGAGCAGGCACCGTCACCATGCGTCCCAGCCATCCTGCGGATCCCAGGCTTCCTGCGGATCCCAGGCATCTTGCGGAGACGAGGCCGCCGCCGGCGGCCGGAACCTAAGGGCTGTCCCGCAGATGGCCTCCGAGCGGGCGACCGGTCCCTCTGTGGTGTCGGTGAGAGGGACAGGTGCTGCACTGCCGCTCCGGCCGAATGGCTGGTGTATCCCCTGATGGGCGCGCCGGGTGCCGTGTGCGATGAGGTGGGCCAGACTGCTGGCATGCCCGCAGACGAGGCTCAGACCCCTCCAGGCTCACTGCTCCAGGTGATCGACAACCTCGCGAAGTTCCATCGGGAGCATGAGCAGTACTACTCACAGGCTCCGCTACGGCAGGCCGCGGAGCTCCAGGCCCGGTCTCGGGCGCTGAAGGCGCTGGCCGACTGGTGGAGCAACGTGGAAGCCGGTGAGCGGACCTCGGCGATCGCGTTCGCCGGCACGGAGGACCTCAATGCTCCAGGGCTCGTGGCGGAGTCGGGGATCCTCTTCATGGAAGGGGAGGACGAGCCCGCCGAACTCGGGAGACTGAAGAGGGAAGTCGGCACGCTGGCCGAAGAGACCGAGCAGGGCGGCGCCTGGCTGACCCGGGCCATGGAGCAGGCGTGGGAAATCGCCGGAAGCCTGGCCGCCTACCCGGCGCTGGCCGACCTGCTCGGGGAGCGGCACCGGATCATCGCCAATGACTGGCAGTCGGCGGGCCTGCAGGCTCTGGTCGCGCGGCTGCTGCGCCGTGCCCTTGAGCTGTTGGCCCGGGTCGACTTCTCTCCGTCGGCGCTCCGAGCCGATCTGCGAGGCGAGCGGATAGCACCCTCTTACCTGTATTCGGCTTCTGAACTGTTCGACAGGGCATCTGATCTGCTGACTGAGTCGGCGATGCTCGTCCATGAGAACGAGAGGCGCTGGCGCATGTTCCGTGCCAGGGTCCGCGCATTGCAGTCCGAGTAGGCCGCGGCCACGGAGTGATCCCATCGCGCGAGCCACCCCATCGCCGAGCGGCCGAAGAACTACCGGTACTCGACCAGCCACCAGGTCGTCATCGACGCCGACAGCCGTCTCGTCGTTGCGTCGGCCGCCGCTGCCCGGCAACCGCGACTATGGGAGAGCGCCGAGCTCCCGTGACGGACCGGACTTCGGTGTCGTCGTTCACCGGCGTACGCTTCCACGCGCTTGAAGTCGTCACGCGGTGGTGCTGTCGTCGAAGACCTCGAGTTCGGATGGCTACGCCGGATCCGCCGGCTGGAGGAGGCTGCGATCTTGATGGGCGACGGGCACGGGCCTGGGCGGTCCGAGCAGGAGGACGTGCTCGGAGCCGAATGGGAGAGGCACCGGCCCGCGGTGTTCGGCGTCGCCTACCGGCTGCTGGGGAGCGTGGCCGATGCCGAGGACGTGACCCAGGATGTGTGGCTGCGGGCGGCCGGAGCAGATCTGCGGGACATCGGCGATCTACGGGCCTGGCTGGTGACGGTGGCCGCGCGGCGGTCGTACGACATCCTCAAGAGCGCCCGTTTCCGCCGGGAGTCCTACGTCGGACCGTGGCTCCCGGAACCGCTGCTGACGGGGCCGGACGCGTCGCAGCCGGTACTCGTCGACGAATCGGTCACGTCGGCGATGCTCCTGATCATGGAGGAGCTGTCCCCACCGGAACGGGTGGCCTTCGTCCTGCATGACGTCTTCGGCCTCGAATTCGGCAAGATCGCCGAAGTCCTGGACGTCTCCGTGCCCGGTGCCCGGCAGCTCGCCTCGCGGGCACGCCGGCGGGTGGTCAAAGCGAAGCAGTCAACCCCACAGGCATCGAAAGCCGAGCGCGAACGCGTCCTCACGGTCTTCCGCGCCGCCTACGAAGCCGGAGACCTGGCCGGCCTGGTCAGACTCCTGCACCCGGAGGCCGTCTACGTCACCGACGGCGGCGGCCAAGTGTCCGCGGCGCGCAAGCTCATCCACGGCGGCGAGCGCGTCGCCGAGGTCATGGTGCGTGTGGGGCGCCAGCGGCAGCCGGACCGCATCGACCTCGTCGAAATCGGCGGTGAGCTCGCCCTGGTGTTCCACCGCGAAGGCCGCGTCTTCTCCGTGGACACGGTCCAGATCGCAGGCGGTCTGATCACCGCGTACCGCCGGGTCATGAATCCCGAAAAACTCGCACGCGTCTGAGCTGTCACACCCGGAGGGGTTGCGTCGTCTCCCTGGTGGGACAGAAGAACGGGCGACGAAGGATTTGGAGTGAACTCCGCGGGTGCACGCGCCGTGCGCCCGCGTCGCCTCTTCCCGCCCGTGCCAGAGCACGCACGACCGGCCACCACGGCGCGCCCGAAGCGCGCAGGGCAGGCCACACGAACGAATTCGAGGAACAATGACCGACTCCCCACGCGTCAACATCGGCAAGCAGCACCCGGCTGCCTACAAGGCCCTCATCGCCCTGTCGTCGGAGGCGGAAGTGGCCGTCGCCGCAGCGGGTCTCGACCCGCTCCTGGTCGAGCTGCTGAGGATCCGCACCTCCCAGATCAACGGCTGTGCCTTCTGCCTGCGCATGCACACCCGCGACGCCCTCAAGAAGGGCGAGAACCCCGACCGGATCGCCGTGCTGCCCGCATGGGAGGAGACGGGCTACTTCTCCGAGACCGACCGCGCCGCTCTCCGCCTGACCGAGGCGATCACCTGCGTGCCGGACGGACACGTCAGCGACGAGGACTATGACGCCGCCGCGGCCGTACTCACCGCAGACCAGATCTCCGCCATCGCCTGGCTCGCAACCGTGATGAACGCCTTCAACCGCGTCGCCATCACCAGCAGGTATCCCGTCGGCCCCTGACCTTCATCCGACCCAGGGGGAAGGAAACCCCCGCACGGCCCGGTGTGGATGGCGTTGTAGAGGCCTTGTAGAGCTGTTGTAGACCCTGCCGTGGAAGCGTCGCATCACAGCAAGGAGTGTTCGTTCACCATCCAATGGAGTGTGATTCCCGTGGCCACGGACTTCGAAGGCAGGAAACTGGTCGTGATCGGCGGCGCCAGCGGCATGGGCCGCCAGACCGCCGAGAACGTGATCGCCGGAGGCGGCAGCGCGGTGATCGTCGGCCGCGCGGGCCAGAAGCTCGACGACGCGGTGGCCGCGCTGTCCCGCTCCGGCAGCGCCTGGTCGATCGAGGCCGACCTGGCCGACCAGGACCAGGTCGTCGAGGCGCAGAAGCAGCTGGCGGAGGACCACCCCGACGCCACGCTCCTCGTCAACGCCGCGGGATTCTTCAAGCCCAAGCCTTTCCTCGACTACGAGGTCGCGGACTACGACGCCTACCACGACCTCAACCGGGCGTCCTTCTTCCTGACCCAGACCATCGTCCGGGGCATGGTCGCCTACGGCCAGGGCGGCGCCATCGTGAACGTGGGCAGCATGTGGGCGCACCAGGCCCTCGCCGTGACGCCGTCGTCGGCCTACTCGATGGCCAAGGCGGGCCTGCACGCCCTCACCCACAACCTGGCCATCGAGCTCGCCGGCGAGGGTATCCGGGTGAACGCCGTGGCTCCGGCCGTGACCAGGACGCCGCTGTTCGAGAAGGTCTTCCCCGCGGACCAACTGGACGCTGCGATGGAGCAGTTGAGCGGCCTGCACCCGCTCGGCCGGGTCGGCACCCCCCAGGACCTGGCGTCGGCGATCGTCTTCCTCCTCTCGGACGCCTCGAGCTGGACCACGGGAGCCATCCTCAACGTCGACGGCGGGGTCATGGCCGGCCGCAACTAGAAGCAGCCTCACGCCCCGCCCGGCACAGCCACCTGACCACTGCGCCGGGCGGGGCCGTCCCAAGGCATCGATCCATGCCGACAGCGCACGAAGGAGCCCGCATGGCAGGCAGTCTGAAAAGCGTGACCGACGAGACCTTCGCAGGCGAGGTACTCACGAGCGGCAAGCCGGTGCTCGTCGATTTCTGGGCCGAGTGGTGCGGTCCGTGCCGCCTGGTGGCGCCGGTCCTCGAGGCGCTCGCCGCCGAGCACGGCGACAAGATCACGATCGTCCAGCTGAACGTCGATGAAAACCCGCTCACCGCCGAACAGTACGACGTCAGGTCCATCCCCACGCTCAACGTCTACCGGGACGGCAAGGTCGTCAAGACGGTCATCGGAGCCAGGCCCAAGCCGGTTCTGGAACGCGAGCTGCAGGATTTCCTGAGGTGAGTGGGTTCTGAAGGTGTGCGTCCGTCCGTCTCGGGGGGGGGGGGAACCCGGTGGTGTGGGGGACGAAAAGGGGGGGGAAGGGGGTGGGGGGGACCCCCCCGCCCCCACACACCCCCCCTCCTTTTCTTCTTTTTGTGGCTTTTCAAGAGGTCGCGATGTTCTC
>NZ_JBHVGU010000015.1:0-174557 GCF_042800575.1 Streptomyces sp. NPDC057616 | reverse complement strand
AAACGTAAGGGGCATGTTTTTTTGGAGGTGGGGTTTTCATGGTGTGTCTCTCCCCCCTTCTCCGCCCCCTACCGCTGGTGGGGGGGGGAGCCGCCGAGCGGGTCAGGCCGGGGTTCGGGGCACCTTCCAGTCCAGCCGGACGTACTGGCTCATGTGCGCGTCGGGATGGCGCCGAAGGTAGTACTGGTGCTCAGGTTCCGCCTCCCAGAACGTGCCGGACGGGACAACCTCGGTGACCAGTTTCCCCGGCCACGATCCGGACGCGTCGCAGTCCGTGATCACCGCCCGTGCGGTGCGTCGCTGCTCCTCGTCCAGGTAGAAGACGGCGGACCTGAAGCTCATGCCGACATCGTCGCCCTGCCGGTTCAACGTGGTGGGATCGTGGATCTGGAAGAAGAACTCCAGGATGCTGCGGTAGTCCGTGCCGGACGGATCGTAGGTGACTTCAGCCGCCTCGGCGTGGTTCCCGTGGTTCCGGTACGTCGGTTGCACCACCTCGCCACCGGTGTAGCCGACACGCGTGTCCACGACACCCGGAAACCTCCGGAACAGCTCCTGTACGCCCCAGAAGCATCCGCCCGCCAACACGGCACACTCCCTTGCCGCTAACACGCTGCATTCCCCTTCTGTGACCCAGGAAGCCACCGACCGTCCGGTGCTGGACCGGCCCCGACTGCCGAGGTCCGCGCCTTCGCGTGGTCGTGGCAGCCGTACAGGGGTCCGGACGCAGCGCGGCCGGACCGCTGGCTCGTCCACCATTAGCGGCGTCGATCGGGGATTCCTTACCTCAGCGACGAGTACAACGCCTCGACCTGCCCGAAGAGCCCGTCCGGGACCAGGCGAGTCACACCTGGGCCGCCCGTCGGTGCGGCCCTTCGGTTGTCTGCCCAAAGCGCACTCAACACCGCACGTGCATCGCTCGCTGAAATAATCCGGAACCCCTGTCAGTAAAGTCCAGGAACGCGCACAGGGCGAGAATGAGAGCAGCGACATCGCGTAGACGGACTGTAGATGGTCCCGTGATTGTCTCGTTCGGACGAGATGATTTGGGGACTGAAGGCCATGCACTCTACGGATGTCAGAAAAACGTGCCGCACGGATTCGAGTGGACTTGCCGGAACCAACGGCGGCGCTCCAGCGGCGGGGCCCGCCACAGAGCGACGCCAACTCGACCCTGAGTCCGCCGCCTGGGTGGACGCGCTGGAGAACGACTGTGGACCGCAGTACGAGCAGGCCTGCACGCGACTGCACGAGTTGCTGGTGCGGATTGCCATGGACGAGGTGTTCCGCCGGGGTTCGCGTTATCGAATTTCCGGGCCCGAACTGGATGACATCGCCCATCAGGCCGCTGCGGACGCACTGATGAGGATCACGCGGAAAATCCATGAATTCCGAGGAGAAGCCAGATTCACCACATGGGCGTACCGGTTTGTCGTCCTTGAAGTGTCCAGCAAGCTGGGTCGTCATTTCTGGCGCGTGTCGAATGCCCGTTTCGACTCGGAGGAATGGGCGCAGGTGCCCGACCGGGCCGGCGTGGACCCCGTCAGCTACTGGCAGGCGCGCGAGCTCGTCGAGGCCGTGCGCGACGCGGTGGCGACAGCACTGAGCGCCCACCAGCGGAAGGTCTTCGTCGCCGTCGTCAACGGTGTTCCCCTGGACACGCTCGCCAGCGAGTTGGAGACGAACCGGAACGCGCTCTACAAGACGATGTTCGACGCCCGTAAGAAGCTGCGGGCTCGGCTCGTTGCCGGTGGACACCTCGGCACCGCGGGCTGACGCAGCGGCCATCGCGCCGGTCTGCCGCAGCGATCACCGCCGGGCTGTGACCGCGGTCGTACACGTGGCGAGGCGCCGGAGGTAAGAAGTCACTCCCTGCGGGCGCTGTCCTCCGAGGGGGCCGCAGGGGCCGCCCCGGACTGACAAGGACGGCGAGTATGACGTTCATCTCGCGTGGTTTCCACGGCCGAAGGCCGTCTGCGGGTACGAAGCTGCCGCCTGGGCAGTACGAGACGACCGGCTTCCCGGTGCTGTCCGCAGGGCCCACTCCCCGCATCCGGAAAGACGACTGGCAGCTGACGGTGAGCAGCGAAACCGGGAAGCGCCACGTGTGGGACTGGCCGGGCCTGATGGCGCTCCCGGCCGAGTCCCCGACCGTCGACCTGCACTGTGTGACTAAGTGGTCGAAGTTCGGCACCGAATGGCGGGGCGTGTCCCTGGACGTGCTGCTCGCGGACGTGGAGACGGCCGCAGAGCACGTCCTGATCAGCTCCTACGGGGGCTACACCACGAACATCCCCCTCGCCGACCTGGTCGACGGGAAGGCGTGGATCGCCTACGGCTACGGGGGCGGCGACTTGGCGCCCGAACACGGCGGCCCCGCCCGGCTGCTGGTCCCGCACCTGTACTTGTGGAAGTCCGCGAAGTGGGTGCGCGACATCGAGCTGCGACAGAGTGACGTGCCCGGCTTCTGGGAGAGCGCCGGCTACCACAACTACGGAGACCCGTGGCGGGAGCAGCGGTACCAGGGAGACTAGTAGTGCTTCGTTAGGTTCTGGTTCTGCCGGTTTTGAGGGGGCGGCCGCAGGTGCTGCAGGTGCCGGTCCAGCACCTCAGCAAGTCTTGGAGCGCGTCGAGGGTTTGGTAGAGGCTCGGGCCGGTGCCTCGACTTTTGGGTCGAGCCTGCGGAGAGTGAGGAATGCCTGCGCGGCGGTCACGAGGGTGACGTGGTGGTGCCAGCCGCGCCAGGTGCGGCCTTCGAAGTGGTCGAGTCCCAGGCCATGTTTGAGCTCGCGGTAGTCATGTTCGATCCGCCAGCGCATCTTCGCCCACCGCACAAGGTCAGCGGTCGGTGTGGTGGGCGGCAGGTTCGATATCCAGTAGTCCGTCGGGGCGTCCTGGCCGTCCGGCCATTCGACCAGGACGGTCTGGGTGGGCAGGATGCCGTCCCACCGGCTGCGGCCGCCGCCTGATTCCTGAGCGGCGGCCAGACACTGTTTGCCCGCGGGCCGCACCGTCAGCACCGTGAACCGTGAGGTCATCACGCCCTTGCTGCCCTGCCGCCAAGTCACCTCGGAGAATCGCTCCGCGCCCGCCTGGGCCGCGAGGGTCGAGAGAGCTCGCGGCGGGGTGCGGTAGCGGGGAAGGGTCGGCGGCCCGAGCCCGCCATAAGCGGGCTGGTGCGGCTCGGCATCCTCCGGATGAGCGACTTCCTTCCCCTGCAGGGCCAAGACATAGGACAGCCCTCGCTCCTGGAGAGCGAGCCGGAACGGCGTGCTGACGCCGTAGCCGGCGTCGGCGACGATGACCGGAGCCTTCAACTGCCACTGGGCGAGTGTGTCCAGCAGGCCGAGCGCCAGGCGCCACTTCTCTTGGTGCACCACGTCCTGGGGAACTCCTGCCCTGCGGCAGCGATCGGGCTCGTCCGTCCACTCACGCGGCAGATACAACTGCCAGTCCAAGGGGCACGAGGCGGTGTCGGTGGCGGCATGGACACTGACTGCGACCTGGCAGTTCGCCCGCTTGCCGACCGCGCCGCAGTACTGGCGGGCCACCCCGACCGACGCCCTGCCGCACTTGGGGAACGACACGTCGTCGATCACCCACACCTCGGGCCTGACGACTTCGGACAGCCGCTCAGCAATCCGCTGCCTGACCGGCAGCGGATCCCATGGCGACTGGTTCACGAACTGCTGCAGGGCCTGCATGTTCCCGTCCGGCAGCCGCCGGGCCATCGGCTGGATCGACTTGCGCCGGCCATCCAGCATCAGCCCCCGCAGATAGCACTCACCCTTGGCCCGCTGATCCGTACGCGGCACCGAGGCGAACACATCCGCCACGAACAGCCCCAACGCAGCTCGTAATCGATTCACTTCATACGTGTCCACACTTTCAAGATGCTCTTGATCAGCGCAAACGCCCACACCTAACGAAGCACTACTAGGACCTGTCTTTCGGATCAGGTCGGCTGGGAGGTGCTGCGCTGTGGAGTGGGCCCGAGCGGGGTCTGGTGCGTGCAGCTGCAAGGCGGGGGAGGGAGTCGGCGGGTGACGACAAGGCGGCTGGGGGTCCCCCACGCCCTTGAGGCAGTGGGGGAGTGCGTGCCAGGGCCCGCGACGCCAAGCTGATCCGAAAGACAGTCCCTGGGCGAGAGACTCCGGTGGCGGACCGCCGAAGTGTGCTGCAGCACCCAACGCAGCTACTCGATCGCCTCCGCCCCCAATGGCCGCAGCCTTGAACTGACCGTCCAGCGCACACGCGGCGGGGAAGTGTCGCCGTATCTCGCGGACGAGCTCGTGCCGGGGGACCAGTTGGAACTGCGCGGTCCTGTCGGCGGTTGGTTCGTGTGGACGCAGCAGCTGACGGAGCCGGTTCTGCTGATAGCGGGGGCATCGGGACTCGTCCCCCTGATGTGCATGGTCCGCACGAGGGCGGCGGCCGGGAGCCGGGCCCCGTTCCGGCTGCTGTACGCGCTGCGGAGACCGTCGGACATGCTGGACAGCGCGGAGCTGCTCGAGGGAGCGCCGGGGCTGGACACGACGTACCTCTACAGCAGGCAGGCCCCGCGGACTCACCGCGCCCGCCGGGACGCATCACCCCGCCTGGTGCTCCTGGGACATGCACCTGAGCGAGTACGTACCGAGCGCTTCGGCTGACACAAGAGGTTGAGATGACGTCTGCGGAGGACGGCGGCCCCGAGGCGGGCGATGTCCACACCGGGTACGTCGACGGGAACGCACTGGCAGGGCCGCTGTCCGAGGTCTTCGCCGTCGACGTGACTGCTGCGACGAGCCGATGAGCCAACTGCGGCTGCACCGGTCCCGTCGCCCGCCTGCATGAGTACGGACACGCGCCGGGTCTCGTCGGGCGCTGCCGGCGGTGCGGGAAAGTGGTGCTGCGTACGAGGGGCGCGATCTGGCTCGACATGAGCGGCGCTGCCTCACTGGCAATCCCGTTGGCAGAAGCCTGAGTTCGCCGTTGCTGCCGTGCCGAGGTCTGTCCAGTAGCGGTTCATCGGAGCAACCACCCGTTCAGGACACGGTGGACAAGGGCTGGACCAGGCCGACACAGCTTCCTTGTCTGCCCTTTGGCCCAGGCCCTCCAGGGAACGGCGCGCCGTCCGCGGCGATCAGGGGCTACAAGGCAGCCTTCAGCGCCGGTCGCGCGGCCCGACCACGCGGAAGTCGGCTCTGCCGAGACGGAGGACGCCGTCCGACAGCGGTGTGCACCGTACGCCGCCCTTGCCGCGCAGCGCTCGCTGCGCCCCGGGTCCGATGACAGCGTCCATCCACGCGCACGGCCGTGCGGCGCGGTTGACGGCGAACGCGATCGGGCCGTCGCCGGTGTCGAGCTCGACGATCCGATCGATGCAGGCGTCGATGTCGACACCTCGGAGCAGGATGTTCCGTCGTGTCTGCTGCAGGCCGACTGCAGGGTCGATGTGGGTGGGCAGATTCTCCGACGCCATGATGGTCACGGAGGCGTCGCGGTGAGCCGGCTGGGCGAAGTACCGGTCGCCGACGATTCCGAGGTGACGGCGTACCCGGATGTGCTGCACCAGCCCACCGACAGGGTCTGCTGACGGCCCCTCAGCAGGTCTTTCGGAGTACCGGTGCACGGGTGACACGAGGAGTTGCACCACGTGCACCAGCTCGTCGTGGGGGACGTGTGGGGAGCTCAAGCCGAGTCAGTTCCCTTCTTCCCCCGGGGGCCGTTCTCCCGGGCGCTGAGAAGTCTCCTCCTACGGGCCCGGACCCGTTCTTCCTCGTCCATTCCACCCCAGATCCCGTACTCCTGTGCTGTGGCGAGCGCCCAGCTGGCGCACTGCCGGCGCACCGGACATGTCTTGCACACGGCCTTCGCCTCGTCGGCCTCACGCCGGCCGGGGCCCTTCGGCCCTGCGGGGAAGAACAGTTCGGTGTCGAGGCCCCGGCAGCCCGCGTTGTCGAGCCATGTCAGCATGCCGCTCGCCCGGAGCTGGAGCCAGGGCCGGGGTGTTCCGAAGGTGCCGTCGCTCATGGCCATATGTGCAATCTGCGGGTGCAGGCCTCGAGCCGGGCCTCGGTCGCGGTGAGAAGGCTGTCCCAGGACTCCTGGAACTTCGCCACGCCCTCGTCCTCCAGTTGCTGGACGACTTCGGCGTAGGAGATGCCCAGGCGCTCGATCGCTTCGAGGTCGGCCCGCGCCTCGTCGTACGTGCTGCGGAGGTCGCGACCTGCGGCGTGTTCCCGTGCTTCGACGGCGAGCAGAGTCGCCTCGGGCATGGTGTTCACGGTGTCCGGGGCGATGAGTCCGGAGACGTATTTGGTGGCCTCGTACGCCTTGTCCTTGACACCCGTGGAGGCCCACAGCGGGCGCTGCTTGTTCGCCCCGGCACGGTGCAGGCGATTCCAGCGCTCACCGGAGAAGGCCTCCTCGAAGGCCTCGTACGCCAGGCGGGCGTTGGCCACGGCGGCTCTGCCCCGGAGGGCTCCGGCCTCGGGGGTGCCCAGGGCGTCGAGGCGCCGGTCGACCTCCGTGTCCATGCGCGAGACGAAGAACGACGCCACCGAGGAGATCTGCGACAAGTCCAAGCCGCCGGCACGGGCCTTCTCCAGGCCTGCCACATAGGCCTCGGCAACCTGCCGGTAGCGGGCCAGGGAGAAGATCAGGGTCACGTTGACACTGATGCCCTGGGCGATGGTCTCGGTGATGGCGGGCAGGCCCGCCTCGGTTGCGGGGATCTTGATGTAGGTGTTCAGGCGGTCCACCAGCCAGGTCAGATGACGTGCCTCGGCGATCGTCGCCGTGGTGTCATGGGCCATGTGCGGATCGACCTCGATGGAGACGCGGCCGTCCTGGCCGGCGGTGGACACGAGGAAGGCGGGGCGAAGTAGGTCGGCGGCGTCGCGCACATCCGTCGCTGTGACGGTCCGGACAGCCTCCTCGGCGGACACGCCGCGCACCGCGAGTTCGGACATCTGGGCCTCGTACTCCACGCCGTGCGATATCGCGTCCCTGAAGATCGTCGGATTTGTCGTGACGCCCACCACGCGATGGCTGCGGATCAGCTCCGACAGGCTCCCCGACTTGATCCGCCCGCGTGACAGGGTGTCCAGCCACACGGACACACCGGCGTCCGACAGATCCTTCAACATGCTCGTCATGTGTCCCACACCTTCCGGGGGTGGCGAGGCGGGCAGCGGCACGGGCCGCCCGGGTGTGCTCACGTCTGCGCGTCGGCGGCCCGGCAGTACGACCCATGCGCACCGGACCGTGCCTGCGCCGGCCGCACCGCCGGGCTGACGTCTCGCACCGGCGCGCCCCGGTCGGCGCAGGGGTCGTTGGACTGGGATGCTGCCTCAGGCGTCCTGTGGTCCGACCACAAGCCGAAGGCGCCTCGGTAGGGCTCGAGCATAATGCGCCTTTTTGAGCAGGGGCAGAGGGAAGAACCGCACGTCGACGTGGAGTAGACGCGCTGTGGATGGCACGCTCGCCATGTCGGGTGGTGGGGTGCACGTGCCGGCGCGCGTTGCACGAAGGGTGCCCGAGCGCTTCGCAACTGCCGTCACCATGAGGGGACATGACCGGTCGGGCCTTGAGGCCTCGCTTTCGCCGCCGTGCTCCTCGCTTACGGGGCGTGTGTCCCGCATGACTTCCACCAGGCCCCAGTGCCCGATTGTGCTGTGTCCGAAGACGACATCCTGGCGTCCGTCGCCGTAGTTGTCAGGAAGGCCGATCCTGTCCGCGGAGCGCGGTCGGTGGCCGCGGGCCGGTGGGCAGCCGGACGGACATAACCGCGCAGCCCGTCAGGCTTGTTGGGGCCTGAGCACCAGGCGCGCAGGGTTCGCAGGCCGGGCCGGGCCGGGCCGGGCCCCGGCTTGACCTCATGTGCTCGTCATCGTGACGAAGTTGCGGTGCGGGCTGCCGGTGGCGAACCGTCGCAGCCGTTCACCGACGAGGCGCTCGGCGCCAGGAGAGAACATGGCGCCACCCGCCGCCGGCATGGGGTGTGATCGGACCGGTCTCGCACCCCTACGGCGGGTCGTCGGGCGGCACAGATCGGGGTCGGCGGTGTCGAGTGCCCTGGGCGGCCTGCCCGTTGTGGCCCCCGCAGTGCCGCGGCATCGAGGGTGCGGCCGCGAACGCGGGCTTCTTCCGCTCCTCGTCGCGGGTGAACTGGGCGACTCCGCCGGATCCGAGTTTGACGGCAATCCGTGAGACGCCCCGCTCGTGGAAGAGGTCGGCAATGCCGCGGGCGGTGGTGCGCCGGTGAGGAGGCCACCTTCCGCAAGGCCGGGCAGCACCCGGTCGGACCGGAGGGCCAGGTCGTCAAGGACGGCGATCCGCGGCCACCGCGCCCGTCCGGCCGGCCGCGTGACGGTCCGCGCACGCGCATCGTGAGATTCCGCCCGCGGCGGGACTCGGCCATCGGTGAAGGGCCGACTGAGGCCCGACTGAAGCGGGAGAGTGCGTAAGGAGCCCCTCGATCACGTGGCTGCCGACCGAGATCGAGCCCGCCGGGCCCCCGCCGGCGCCCAACTCAATGTCGCCACCGCCCTGTTCCACCTCGGCCTCGCCGAAGGTGACGACGTCGAGGTGGGACGTTCGAGGTGTCGGTCTCGCTTCACGGCGTCTCAGCGGCCGCCGGCTGCGGCCACCCGTCGGTTCCGTCAGTGCCCGATGCTGTGCGCAACCTCTTCCTCGTTGTGCGGCAGTTCCCCTCTGGTGGGCTTGGCGACCTGTGCCGACGGCCCGAAGTAGGCGCGGGACAGGCGTGTTCTGAGCTGATCGCGGCGGGATAGCTTGCGCGGGATGCCGTTGGCGTCCTCGGCCGCTCCGGGGTCGAGGGGCTGGTACTGCTCGTGCGCGGTCAGGGTGTGACGTTCCGCGGGGGAGAGGTCCTGGTGCACCTCGATGTACTCGCCGTGCGGCAGGCGACGGATGGTGCCTGTCTCCCTGCCGTGGAGGACCTTCCGCTTGTCCCGGTTCTGGAGACTGAGGCACATGCGTTTGGTGATGACGAATGCGACTACGGGGCCGACGAACAGCGCGATGCGGATGAACCAGGTGACGCTGTTGATGGAGAGGTGGAAACGGGTCGCGAAGAGGTCGTTTCCGCCGCCGACCAGGAGGAGGAAGTACACGGTCAGCCAGGCGACGCCGAGACCGGTCCGCACGGGTCGGTTGCGCGGCCTGTCGAGGAGATGGTGTTCGCGCTTGTCGCCGGTGATCCAGCTTTCGAAGAAGGGGTACAGGCCGATGGCCAGCAGGACGGTCGGGAACACGATCAGCGGAATCAGCACACCGAGGTTGAGGGTGTGGCCTGCCGCGTTGATTTCCCACCCCGGCATGACGCGGATGAGACCTTCGGAGAAGCCCATGTACCAGTCCGGCTGGGCGTTCGTGGACACCTGGTCGGGGCGGTAAGGGCCGTACGTCCACACGGGGTTGATGGAAGCGATGGCCGACATGGCGGCGATCACGGAGGCGACGAGGAAGAAGAAGCCGCTGGTCTTGGCGAGGTAGACGGGCAGGAAGGGCATACCGACGACATTGCGGTTGGTCTTCCGGGGCCGGGCCACTGTGTGTGCTTGTGGTAGACGAGAAGGATCATGTGAACGACGATGAGCGCGGCGATGAGAGCGGGGAGCAGCAGGATGTGCACCGAGTACAGCCGGGAGACGATTTCGGTGCCGGGGAACTCTCCGCCGAAGAAGAACATGACCAGGTAGGTGCCGACGATCGGCACGGAGAGGATGGCGCCTTCCACGAAGCGCAGCCCCGTGCCGGAGAGCAGGTCGTCGGGGAGGGAGTAGCCGACGAAACCTTCGAACATCCCCAGGACCAACATGGTCCAGCCAAACATCCAGTTCACTTCGCGGGGCTTGCGGAAGGAGCCCGTGAAGAAGTGGCGCATCATATGGATGAGCATGCCCGCGACCATGATGAGGGCGGCCCAGTGGTGCATCTGGCGGATGAGCAGGCCACCGCGCACGTCGAAGGAGATGGCGAGGGTGGAGGCGAAGGCCTCGGACATGGTGATGCCGTTGAGCGGCGTGTAACTGCCGTGGTAGGCAACCTCGTTCATCGACGGGTGGAAGAAGAACGTCAAATAGATCCCGGTCAGGATCAGCACGACGAAGCTCCACAAACACACTTCGCCCAGCATGAACGACCAGTGGTCCGGAAAGATCTTCCGCATGTTGGCCTTGGCGATGGTGTAGAGGCCAAGCCGGGAATCCGCCCAGTCCGCTATGCGCTCCCCCCGGGGTGAGTCGCGCTGGTCTCTGAGGTTATTGATCGTCACCTTGAGCTCTTCTCTCCGGGCTCGGACACTGCTGGCGTTTCCGGATGCCTGTCCGCAGACACTGGATCCGTCGGTCTACGCGACAACCGACCGTTGTCTGCCATTGACTCTGGAGACTTCTTCGGAGATGAGCGTCCGGGAGGAGCAGCGTCTTACTGTGCTTGTTCGTTCGGTCACGGTGGACGGGTCTGCCTGGGGGACGGAGGTAAGAAGTCGTTCCTCCTGGGCGCGTACTTTCGAGAGATCCGCAAAAGGCCGACGAACGAAGAGGGAGACGAGCACGTTCCGCCGGTGCTTTCCCTCCGGTCCGTTGCTGGATACCGAATTCAGGAGATAGAAGTGACGGCCATGCTGCAGTCCTTCCTGCAGAGTTGACCTCCGCCGTCGAAGAACCGTAACTGAGCAGAACAGGAGTTTGCCCATGGCTGTACGACTCGCGGTCATCTACTACAGTGCTACCGGAAATGTCCATCAGTTGGCGGAAGCCCTCGCCAAGGGCGCGGAAGGCCGAGATGCCGAAGTACGTCTCCTACGCGTTCCCGAGCTGGCACCCGACACGGCCATAGATGCCAACCCGGTGTGGCGGGCTCACGTTGACGCCATGAAGTATTCGGTCCCGGAGGCGACCTTGGAGGACCTGGAGTGGGCGTCGGCGTATGCGTTCGGCACGCCGACCCGGTACGGAAACGTGTCGGCCCAGCTCAAGCAGTTCATCGACTCGACGGGGGCGCTGTGGCAGGCCGGCGTGTTTCACAACAAGCCCGTCACGAGTTTTACCTCGGCGACGAACCGTCATGGCGGCCAGGAGTCGACGCTGCTGGCTCTCAACAACGTCTTCTACCACTGGGGTTGCATCATCGTTCCCCCCGGCTACACCGATCCGGTGCTGTTCGGTGCCGGCGGCAATCCCTATGGCACGAGTTGGCCGAGCGGTGGGGGCGAGGGGCCCGATCAGGCGACCCTGGACGCTGCCAACTACCAAGGCCGGCACCTTGTCGAGATCGCGGAGCGGCTGCGCGGCTGAGATGTCACTTCGTTCGGTGATGCGACTCAACTCCCGTGTGGGCGAGCCGATGTGTGATGCCTCGAGCCGCGAGCCATCGCCGCGGGCACCGGTGGTCCCAGCCCTTGTCGCCGTGGATCGTGGCGGACGTGCGGCGGGACCACTGGGGGCACGGCCTGGCAATGGTGCGGACCGGCTGTGAAGAGCGGAGCTGACCCATCGACAGTGGCGGCCGCGCGGGTGACACCACTTCGGGCTGTCTAGCCGCGCTCCCCCGATGGCTCATGACTGCCGTGAACCTGACCCGGCGCGACGACGCAGTCAGCGTGGAGGCCGCCTTCGACCGTGAGGGCGGCCTCCACGCTTCGGTCAGAGGGCGACGATGCCTTCGCCGCCGACCGCGCCGGGTACGACGACCGATCCGGTCCGCGTCAGGGACCCGTCGGCGTTCACACGGAAGGCGTCGACGCCGCCGGCCGCGCCGGTCTGGGCGTAGAGGAATCTGCCGTCGCCGGAGACGGACACGTCCACCGTGCCGGCCGCGGTCGGGGTGGTGGTGAGCGAGGTCAGTGTGCCGTCACGCCCCGTCCGCAACCCGCTCAACGTGCCGCTTCCGGCGTTCGCCGCGTAGACGTCGTTGCCCACGGTGGCCACCCAGCAGGTGGCTGCCTGTCCGGTCGCCTTCTCGTCGACTTTGGTGAGGTGGTCGTCGCCGTCGACCCGATAGGTGGCAACGGCGTTCGGTCCGGCTTCGGTGACGACGAGCCGCCCGGAGCGGTCGAAGGAAAAGCCGAAGGGTACCGAGCCGGGTGCGCCCGTGATCACGGGCTTGGTGGCGATACCCGGCAGACCGACCCGGAAGACCTCGAAGCTGTTGCCGCCGGCTTTGGTGGTGACGATCAGCCTGCTGCCGTCCGGGGTGAAGCCGATCTGCCCCGGAGTGTGCGTGAACTGCGGTGTCGCTGCCGGGTCCAGCCCCAGACCTCGATGCCATGACGGCACCCTCACCAGATGCCCGGCGACGCTGAGGTAGCCCTGCACCGACCCCCCGTCGAGGGCGTTGAGGACGTACACGAGGTTGCCGTGCACGGTGACGCTCACCGGGAACCGGCCGCCGGAGGCGACGATCTGACGCCGCACGAGGCGATCGCCGTGGACGGCGAAGACGGTAACCGTGTCACTGCCGGCGTTGACCGCGTACAGCAGACGGTGTGCCGGGTCGTACGTCAGGGATCCCTGGGAAGCCAGATTGTCCACGACAGCCCCGTCGAGCTTGCCGCCCAGACCTCCGGTCGCGTACACGCCCTGCTGTTTCAACGTGCCGTCGTCCGCACGGTCGTAGGCCACGACCGTGTTGCCGTCTTCCGCGTCGCTCTGCACGAACACCGGCCCGTCGGAGGCTTCCTGCCTCGGGTGATGTGGGCTCGCCGACGCGGGAGCGGTGAACATGGCTACGCCGGTTGCGATGGCTACCGCCGTGGTGGCGGACCGGGCGATCCTGTTCATCTTCTTCATGGGTCTCCTCGTTCTGCGTGGCGGCGGTTTCTGCCGCCGCCACGCCGCGTACGGGGCCTTGGTTGGCCTCGCACTGGCATGAGCGTCCGATCAGCCCAACTGCCTTACGGCGCCGGGCCCGTACGTCAACGCGGAGAGCTCATCCATCGGCCCACCCCGCACCGCCAAGACCTACAGCTGCCTCAAATAGTCCTGAGCCTTGATGAACAGGACATACAGGGGAATACTGGAGCAATGCTTCGTAGGGAACTTGAACTGCTCGAAAGAGAGACAGAGTCTGCCCTCATAACAAGCACCATTGAAGGGATTGAGAAGGGCGGCGGCCTGCTCCTGGTGAAGGGAGTGGCTGGTACCGGAAAGAGCCGACTACTGTCAGAGATCCGGACTGCGGCGGTCCAGGCCGGGTTCGGAGTGACGACTGCACGCAGTACGGAATTCGAGCAGGATTTTGCCTTCGGTGTAGTGCGGCAGCTGTTTGAAGAGTTGGCGTTCAAGGCCGATCGGACCGCTCGTGAGTCCTTGTGGACGGGTGCAGCCAGGCAAGCGAGAGAAGCCATTGAGACCATCTCCAGTGCCGGTGAACCTGGCGATTTCGCGGTTCTGCACGGTCTCTATTGGCTCACCATCAACGCATGCCAAGACCGCCCACTCGTCTTGGTGGTGGACGACCTTCAGTGGTGCGACAGGCCGTCGCTGCGGTATCTGGCTTACCTCCTACCCCGCATTGAGACGCAGCCGTTGCTGGTAGCTGTTGCGCTACGCACAGGGGAGCACGCTACTGATGAACGACTGTTGCAGCACATAATCTCCACGCCGGCGCTCGCAGAGCTGAATCCGAAGGAGCTCAGCGCCCAGGCGACCGCAAGCTTGCTGGAGCAGGTAATGGATGGCGAGGTAGAGGAAGAGTTCGCCATTACCTGTCACAGGGCCGCCGGTGGGAATCCGTTGCTGTTGCGTGAACTCGCCCTTACCTTCTCCGCGCAGGGCCTCTCGGCCAGCGACAGTAACGCTGCACGGGTGGCCGATCTCGGAGGGCTTGCGGTGGCCGATCTGGTCGCCTCCCGTCTCATGGCTTTGCCGGCGGCTTGCGCACCGCTGGCTCGGGCGGTCGCGGTTCTGGGCGATCGCTCGCCGCTGATGCGCGCTGCGCGTCTGGCAGGGCAGGATTCCCTCAGCAGGGCACTTGAGTGCGCCATCCTCTTGGAGCAGAGGGGAATTGTGCGTATCGACGAGGTGTACGGGTCTCCGACTCTCTCCTTTGTGCACCCCCTGGTGCGTAATGCCGTCTATGAATCCCTTGACCGCGCCGACCGCACCACATCACATCAGCGGGCCGCAATACTTTTGCGGGAGAGCGGCTCTCCCGCGGAGCAGGTGGCCTACCATCTGATGCGAATACCGGCAACCATGGATCCGGTGGCCGTTACGGACCTACGTGCCGCTGCTGCTGCAGCAGCAGCACGCGGCGCTCCGGAGAGCGCTTATGTCTACTTGCGTCGGAGTCTTGACGAGTCACCCAAAGGCGACGAGCGGCGAGCGATTCTTCTGGAAGCCGGGAAAACGGCGCTACTGTTTGATGTCGTGACCGGGGCGCGTCTTCTGCAAGAAGCGTGGGAAGGCATGGACGCCGTTGAACGCGCGGAAATTGCGCCCTATTTGGGCATGGCCTATATTTACCTCGCACGGCCGGACGCCGGAGTCGATATACAAAAATCGACGATTTCAGGTCTTCCGACCACTGACGAGGATCTCAAGAAGCGTCTTCAGGCCTGCCTCCTCAGTTCCAGTACGTGGTATGTCCCCGGCAGGGAAGATATAATCGACTGCTTGCCGGAACTACATCAACTCCCGCACGGCCACGGGTACGGAGACCGCCTACTGTATTGTGCGGTTGCAGGTCGCAATACCGCTCTTGGAGACCCGTCCGGAGTGCTTCGCGCACGCGAGACCCTCGCGGATGATGCGTTCGTCGACCAAGCAGATCCCAACGGGCCGCTGGCTTGCGGATGGTGGTCCCTGGCGGCGGCTGACGACGATATGTCAATAGCCAGCCTGGACAGTGCGGTGAAGCGAGCTCACGTGGGTGGTTCCCTCTTCACATTGGCCTCCGTCTACATTCATCGCGGCTACACCTTGTTGTGGCACGGTGATCTTGCAGGGGCCGAACAAGATGGACGCGAGACAATTCGAGTGGGACAACTGAACGGTTCGGCGGTTACCCGCCTTTTGGGCTGCACAGTTTTGGCCGAGCCCTTGATCGAGCAAGGACGTCTCGATGAGGCTGAGCGGAATCTTGCCGAGGTGGGAGTCACAGCGACAACCTGCCCTCCGGGTCCGGTGTACCTGTCCCTGACGGCGCTCAGCCGACTGCAAGGAGTCCGAGGCAACTATGAAACGGCTCTTGAAATTGCCCTACAGGCAGAGGAAGCATGCCGTCTCTATCAGATTCAGAATCCGGCAGTCGCGGACTGGAGGACGCTGGCCGCACTGGCTCTTCACTACCTTGATCGCGACAGTGAGGCTCGCGTCATCGCGGATGAAAATCTCGACCGTGCCCGACGGTGGGGCGCGCCTCGCACTCTGGGCCGGGCCTTGCGTGTGTCTGGCCTCATTTCGCCCGAACGGGACCGAATCGAACTGTTCGAAGCGGCAGTAGGCGTACTCAAAGACTCCCCTGCGCACCTTGAGTATGCAAAGGCCCTGGTCGACCTCGGTGCCGCACTACGCAAGGCTGGTCACCGCAACGACGCTCGTGCGCCCCTACGACAGGCCCTTGATCTCGCCACCCGCTGCGGTGCAGTACCCCTGTCGGACCGAGCCGGTGCCGAACTCGCCACCGCAGGAGCCCGCCGCCGACGCACAGCACTCACCGGCCCAGGCGCGCTCACCCCGTCCGAAAGAAGAGTTGCGGACTTGGCGGCACACGGCCAGACAAATCGGCAGATCGCTCAAACTCTCTTCGTCACCCCGAAGACTGTTGAGGTCCACCTTTCAAACTGTTATCGCAAGCTGTCCGTTACCAGCCGCGTACAGCTTCCCGCCGCACTGGGTGTGTCGTGAATGAGGTGGAGACTTCACGAGGGGAAATCCACAGGCGCGGCAGGGGCAGAACCGGAAGCGGTTGGTGGATCGTCGCCGGCGGCCTGGTCGGATGCTTCCGACATGCCTGAGCCTGCTTGCTCTGCGGCGTAGGCGGCCACGAGTCGGTTCCAGTCGTACTTGCCCGGCACGATCTCCGAGACGAGGTGTGCGCGGATCAGCCGCGAAAGGGTCTGACGCACCCAGGGTTCGGGCTGCGCGGCTGTTCTGGCGGCGTCGGCGGTGGCGAACACGTGGCCAGACCAGGCGCCGAGGGCGCGGAAGAGCGAGGCGGCCTCCGGGTCGAGCAGACGGTACGACCGGGCGATGGAGGCGCGCACGTCGAGCACCGGGTCCACTTCGCTGGTGAAAGCGTCCAAGGGGCCGTGCTCGGACGACGCGTATTCGTCGACCAGGCTCGCCAAAGGCATCTGAGGGCGGTAGGCCGCACGGGCGGCGACATTGGCCAGTGCCAGGGGGAGGCGTCCGGCGAGGTGGATGAGGCGGTCGACGGCTTCGGGCTCGGCAGACGTCCTCGCTGCTCCGAGGCGGCGGGCGAGAAAGCTGCGTGCGTCCCCCTGGCTCAGCGGGAGCAGGGTCAGGGGGAGCGCCTGGTGGGCAGCCACCAGCGCGTGGAGCTGCATGCGGCTGGTGATGAGGGCCATGGAACCCGGGCTCCCCGGGAGGAGATGCTTCAGCTGGTCGGCGCTCCAGGCGTTGTCGAGCACAATGAGCATGCGGCGCTTGGCCAGCAGATCCCGGAACATGAGCCCACGAGCCTGCGTGGTCTCGGGTACGGCCTCCGGCCGGACCTCCAGAGACTGCAGGAAGTCCGCGAGGACCCCTGCCGGGTCCCTCGGCTCGGCTCCTGGCCCTTCCCCGTGCAGGTCGGCGAAGAGCTGACCGTCCGGGAAACGGTCTGCCAGACGATGGGCGACGGTGGTGGCGAAGGCTGTCTTGCCGACGCCTGCCGCCCCGCCGACCACGCAGATGGCCACCGAGGACGACGCCTCCGCATCGGCGATCAAATGCTCCACTTGCTCTTGTTCCTTCTCACGCCCGATGAGGTGGGGCAGGGCTGCCGGCAGTTGGGCCGGCGGCCGGGGAGAGGCGGCATGTCGGCGGCCGGCCGTGCGGTCGCTGCCTTTCGGCAGCTGGAATCGCCCGGAGAGGATGCGCTCGTGGACGTGCCGCAGTTCCGGCGACGGGTTGACGCCGAGGCGTTGACGCAGCAGGTGACTGGTCGAGTGGTAGATCGTCAGGGCCTCGGACTGCCGCCCCGCGCCGTACAGCGCGGTCATGAGGAGGGCGCATACGCGCTCGCGCAGCGGGTGTTCGACGAGGAGAGCGGACAGTTCGGCGGCAGCCTCGGCGTAGCGCCCCGTCTCCACCTCGCAGGCCAGCTGGTCCTCGGCGCATGCGAGACGCAACTCGCCCAGGACCCTGCGCTGCTGGCTGGCGAACGGTCCCGGAACTCCGGCGAGAGCCTCCCCCTTCCACATTCCGAGGCCCTTGGACAGCAGGTGCGCCGCGGCCTCCGGGTCGCCGGCGCTGCGTGCCTCTCGTGCTTCGGCCGTCGTCTCCTTGAACCTGTTCAGGTCCACAGCGTGCGGTTGGATGCGCAGAAGGTAGCCGCCGTCGACGAGGTTCAGTGAGCTGTCACTCCGCTCACCCAGCGCTCGCCTGAGCCGGTAGACATAGGTGCGCACGGAGCCTATGGCCGACAGCGGGGCCTCATCGCCCCACACGTCCTCCACGAGTTTCGAGAGGCTCACCGGCCTGCCCGCCCTGAGCAGCAACGAGGCAAGTACCGCGCATTGCCTGGGCTGGCCTGCCGCCTCCTCCAGCCCTTGCTTGTGCAGTCGGACCGGGCCGAGCACCGAGAACTGGATGTCCGCGTCCATGACTTCTACCGCCCTGAATGCTTTTCAGGGAAACGGCCGATGTCCGGGAGGACACTCTCGCTGCCCTGAACGGAGTGCGGGTCGCTACACGCATACGGGAATCGACCGGGCACACGCACGTGCAGGTCGGAGGTGACCGTGACTGCCTGATCGATGGTGAGTTCCAGGGCGGGAGAGCTCATGGCGATTCCTGTTCTGTGGTCGGTGCGCAGGGTGGATCGGGTCGGGAAGGCGGAGGTTGGTCAGGGGCGGGTGCACCGGGATGTGCGGGGCGGTGCGTAAAGGAGGCTGCTTCAGGCCGGTGCTTCGTGAACGGTCAGGAGGGCCCAGTGCGTGGCGGTGCCGCCGGGATGGGGCCGGATGCCGTGGCTGGTGGCCAGCACCTCGACGAGGGCCAGGCCCCGGCCGTGCTCCTCGCGGGTGCAGGAAGCGGTCCAGGCGCCGTCGTCCTGCGCCGGGCCTCCGTCGGTGACGCCGACCCACACGACTTCTGCGGCCCGATCCCGATACAGGTGCAGCGTCACCGGCGGCAGGGCATGCTCGACGGCGTTGGTGACCAGTTCGGACACCACCAGCAGCACCGACTGAGCGGCGTCCTGGTCCACGTGCCAGTTCTCAAGGACGGCGCGGGTGATCGCTCGCGCCGCACCCGCGGCGACCGGCCGGTGCTCCAGCGCCTGGGTCACCGCGCCACCGACCGCTGCAGCCGGCCCGGACACCGCGGTGTCCGGTCGGTCACGCGTCGGGCACGTGTCCTGGGCCAGCACCAGGTCCTCGACGGTGGCGTACATGGCGATCACTTCCCGTGCTGCGGGAAACGGCCTCATCGATCTCGGGCCCTTTCGGCGAAGTCCTTACGCCCTCTGTTCTACGAGCCTCGATCAAGCCGGGCATTAGGGGTGGCCCCTAATGTTTTGGGGCCTTGCCCCCCGGTCTTGGACACACGGGACAACGAGGCCCGCCTGGCGCCCGCGTCCGGATACGAACAAGATCGCGACGCCGTCGGTAAGACGGCGCGACGAGCCGACACTAACTGCCTGCACGATGACGCCGGCCGTTGTGCATCACCGGACCGGGGCTCCCAGGACAAGAGAAAGACGTGATTCGATGCACAACACGGCGCCAGTGACCGACCCTGTCACCAGGGTGGCAACGCACCGGCTTGCTTTTTCCTCGGCGGTGATCTCCCTGGTGGCCGTATTTGCCGCCGTGGGCTCGACGATCCCGCTGTTCAACGTCTACCGGGCCGAGAACGGGTTCACCAACGCCGAAATCTCGATCACCGTCGTCGCCTACTCCGTCGCCACCCTCGCCACTCTGTTGTTCCTGGGGGGACTGTCCAGTCATCTGGGTCGGCGGCCCCTCGCGATCACCAGCCTCAGCCTGCTCCTGCTCGGCTGTCTGCTGCTGTTGGACGTGCACGGCATCGGCATCCTGATTGCCGGTCGGGTCATGATGGGCCTCGGCGCGGGACTCGCCAGCAGCAGCCTGACCTCCTACATCGTCGACGCCGCACCCCCCAAGCCGGCCTGGTTGGCGTCGGTCGCCTCCAGCCAGACGGTCATGCTCGGCCTCGCCGTCGGCGCCGTCGCGTCCGGCGCCCTGGTCCAGTACGGGCCATGGCCACGGGACCTGATCTACCTGGTGGTCATCGGCCTCCTTCTCGTGTCGGTCGCACTCATCGCCGTCAGCCCGGAAACCGCGACTCCCACGCCGGGCGCCTGGCGGACACTGCGGCCCCGGGTCGGCCTGCCCGCCCGGGGCAGGCGTCTGCTTCCCGTCGCGGCGGCGGTGTTCCTGGCCACCTGGGCGGCCGGGGCCTTCTACCAAGCGTTCGTGCCCGCACTGGTCGAAGACCAACTGCACACCCGCAGCACACTCGTCCTCGGAGTGACATTCGCTGCCTACATGGGTCCCAGCGTCCTCGGCGCTCCCCTGGGCGGCCGGTTCACACCCGCGAGAGCCCAGCGCGTCGGCATGATCGGCTTCCTGGTCGGCATGATCGGCGTCATCACAGCCATCGGCACCGGCACGCTGGTGCTGTTCATCGGCGCGACCATCGTCGCCGGCGCCAGTCAGGGCATCGCCATCAGCGCCGCAACCCGAGGCCTGCTGCACGGCAGCACCCTGGCCGACAGGGCACCGACCTTCAGCGTGATCTACCTGCTCTCCTACAGCGGGGCGACGATCCCTGCCCTCATCGCCGGCCAACTCACCCACATCTTCTCGCTGCCACAGATCTCGCTCGGCTACGGCGCACTTGCCGTCGTCTCGACCCTGTTCACCGTCCTCGGCGCACGCAACCCGCAGCTCACTGCGATCGCGAACAGCCAGGACGTCGAGTAGCCGAACGAACTTCAATCCTTAGGGAGAGCGCACACATGTTCAGTCGCATATTGGTCGCGGTCGATCCAAGCCCCTCGCGTCTCACGTCCGTGCGTATGGCCGGTGAGCTGGCCCGGCTGGCCGGTGCCTCCGTCCACGTCCTGCATGTCGTCGCAGCGACCGCCACACTCGACACCGTCGTAGGCCTGGAGGACGACGCCGAAGCCGGGGCGATCCTCGACGAGGCCGTCCTCGCTCTGCGCGACGAAGGAGTCAAGGCGGACGGCACGCTCGCCAACGGTTTGCTCAACGATGTGCCGGCTCTGATCAACGAGACGGCCGGACAGTTCGGCGCCGATCTCATCGTCCTCAGCCCGCACCACCGCGGAGCCGTCGCCGCCCTCTTCAATCCCCGCGTCAGCGACATCGTCACGCACGCCAGCCACACGGCCGTCCTCCTCGCTCCGGAAGGGCCCGCGGCCATCGGCGCCTGACGAAGGGGCGGACGTATGAAAGTCGCCGTGATCGACGGGACCGGGCTCATCGGGGCGCGGGTGGTGAACGTCCTGAACGCGAGCGGGCACGAGGCCGTGCCACACTCGCCGTCCACCGGACTGGACCTGTTGAGCGGGAAGGGTCTGTCCGAGGCGTTGTCGGGAGCCGATGTCGTCGCGAACCTGACTGACCCGCCGACCCGACGAGGCGGCTCCTCTCCATTGTCGGCGTCGACCTCGTACCGGACCTGCCGTACTACCGTGCCAGGTGTTGCAAGAAGACATTCTCAAGACCGGTTCCGTGCCGTACTCGATCGTCCGCGCCACGCAGTTCTTCGAGTTCATGGACACGGTGATGTCGTGGACCTCCGACGGCACGACCGTCCGCCTGCCCGCCACGCGCATCCAGCCCATAGCCGCGGCGGACGTCGCCCAGGCCGTGGCCGCGGTCTGCGTCGGTGCTCCCCTGCGGGGCATCCGCAGCGTCGTCACCGACAGCAAGGCCGGCACATACGCCGCCGCCTCGGGAGACGCGCTCATAGCCAAAGGCGACGTGGTTGTCGCCGGAACCACCTACCGGGACTGGCTCACGTCGTGACCGAGACGGGGCCCGCACGAAGGGTCCCTCGACAGAAAGTGTGACCATGGCGATCAATCCCGAAGCCGAGGCTTCCGCCAGGGAAGAGAACAACGCTGCACTCATCGCCGCTTTGGACAGGTCGAGTCCCAGTGAGGTGGAGTCCAGCTGGGAGCTCGACGTCCTCAACGACGCGGAGCACGGTCGCTGGGTCGCCGCCCTCGGTCCCGAAGCCATCGGCGAGCTCTCGTACCGGTTCGTGGGCGGCCGCGTTGTGCTGCTGACGACCTGGGTCGACCCGGCCTACCGCAATCATCGGGTGTCCACGGAACTCGTCTCTCGCGTGCTGGACGAGATCCGCGAAACCGGGAAGAAGATCACCATCATCTGCCCGGTGGTGGGTGTGTTCATCGAACGCAATCCGCAGTACGCCGACCTCATCGACAAGGTCCATCCCGGCGCCGGCGCCTATCCCAAGCACCAGCCCGCGGGAGCCGGACCCGACGAGGAGCTCACCGCGGTCGAGCGCGACCTGACGTAACCGTCCGGTGTCGGGGCCGAGCGTGAACGTCGCGACGTCTCCTTGGTTGTCCTCAAAGTGACGAAGAAGGCGTCCTCCAGGCCGAAAGAAGGAGCCTCATGGACAGCGCATCACAGCAGCAGCGCATCGTGGTCGGGATCAACGGATCGCTCAACAGCCTTGTCGCGCTGCGGAGGGCCGGCACCGAAGCCCGGCTCACCGGGCGCCGGCTCCTGGCAGTCATGGTCTGGCGTCCCTACGACACGGACCCACCTGCCGGGACCGGTCGATCACCCCTCAAGGGCACCAGGACCGCAGCCATGCGTCTGCTGAAAGACATACTCAACGATGTCTTCGCCGCCTCTGACGACGGCGTCCCCATCGGTGGACTGGTGATCTCCGGCAACGCTGGTCGCACCCTTGTGCAGATCGCCGACAGAGAAACCGACCTGCTGGTCGTCGGCGCTGGGCACCAGAAGAGACTCCGCCGCCGGCGATCACCCGTCGCCCGCTACTGCCTCACCCACGCCACCTGCCCGGTCCTCGCCGTCCCCCCGCCCTCACTCCAGCTCGACCTCGAAGCCCTTACCCGCAAGAAGCGCCTGCTTCGCACCATGGTCCACGACGTCGGTCGCTTGAGCGCATGAACCGCGCACAGGGTCGTTCCCGGCGTGCGTGTCCTTGAGCAGTGACAGTAACTGCGCACACCCCGCACGCTTTTGAGACGTCGCGGGGCGGGTGAGTCCCTCCCTGGGGCGCGGCCGCCGTCGGCCAACCGAAGGCTTGCCGGTCCCGGTCACTCACAACTGCCGGCCGAGCGCAGCCGCGTGCACCTTCATCACAGGGGCGAACCGGTCGCGGAGTTCATCGACGGTGACGCGGGAGCTGGAGGCGCTGACCGAGACGGCGGCGACCAGCTGTCCGTCCGGATCGTGGACCGGTACGGAGATGGAGAGCAGTCCGACTTCGAGCTCTTCGGAGTTGATCGCCATGCCCGCGGCTCGGGCGGCCTGGATGCGATCTTCGACTTCGACGGCCGCGGTGGGGGTCTTCGGGGTGCGAGCGGGGAACGGCGCGGCGGCGAGGTAGTCGGCCAGTTCGGTCGGGTCCAGTGAGCCGAGCAGAACGTGTCCGGTGGCGGAGGCGTAGAGGGGGATCCGTGCCCCGACACGGATGCCGGTGTTGATGATGCGAGTGCCTTCGCTGCGTGCGATGAACAGCGAGTCGTTGTCGTACCGCACCGCCAGCGAGGCGGACTCGTCGATCGAGTCGCGGATGGCGGCGAGGTGCGGCTGGGCGAGTTTGGGCAGCGCTGCCGACTCGGTGTAGGTCGCGCCGATGCGCAGGATGCGGGGCGTGGGTGCGAAGAACTTGCCGTCGAAGGTGACGTAGCCGAGCTCGGTGAGTGTGTTCAGGCAGCGGCGTGCCGCCGCCCTGCTCAGACCGGTGGCGCGGGACGCATCGCTGATCGTGAGTCGGGGTGTCCCGTCGCCGAATGCCTCGAGGATCGCCAGCCCCTTGGCGAGTCCCGCCATTCCTTCAGCAGTCATGGATCCCCTCTTGACAGACGTGACCACGGGCACCTCTACTGGCGAGGTGTTCGGATAACAATCATATGTTCGCTTACCGAACGCGATCTGTCAATCAGTACGTGGAGGTGTACACATGAGCGCACGGAACACCGGGGCGGGTGTGCCGACGCGAGCCGGGGTCCCGGAGCGCCGTTGGCCGCCGTTTCTCACCGAGGTGCCGTACTGGGTCTTCCAGGACGAGGACGTCTACCGGGCCGAGCAGGAGCGGATCTTCCACGGGCCGATGTGGAACTACCTCTGTCTCGAGGCCGAGTTGGCCGAACCCGGCGACTTCTGTGCCACCTTCATCGGCGAGCAGCCGGTGCTCGTGACCCGCGACCACGACGGCCAGATCTACGCCTTCGAGAACCGGTGTGCCCACCGGGGCTCGCTGATCGCCATGGACCATTACGGCCACGCCAAGGACTTCACGTGCGTCTACCACGCCTGGACGTACAACCTGCAGGGCGACCTCACCGGTGTCGCCTTCGAAGAGGGCATCAACGGCAAGGGCGGCATGCCGCCGGAGTTCTGCAAGGCCGCTCACAGCCCGCGGCGACTGCGGCTGGCCAGTGTGCACGGCCTGGTGTTCGGCAGCCTGGACAACGACGTACCGCACATCGAGGAGTACCTCGGCCAGGAGATCCTGGACCGCATCGAGCGGGTCCTCGGCGGCCGCAAGCCGGTCGTGCTCGGCCGGTTCACCCAGAGCCTGCCCAACAACTGGAAGCTCTACATGGAGAACGTCAAGGACTCCTACCACGCCAGCATCCTGCACCTGTTCTTCACCACCTTCGGGCTCAACAAGCTGAACCAGAAGGGCGGCATCATCGTCTCGGACAACGGTGCCCACCACGTGAGCTGGTCGGCCATCGACCGGGAGTCGGAGGCCGGTGAGCACTACAAGGACCAGAAGATCCGCTCCGACTCCCAGTACCAGCTCCAAGACCCGTCGCTGGTCGACAGCTTCAGCGAGGTCGGGGACGACATCACGCTGCAGATCCTCTCGGTCTCGCCCGGCTTCGTGCTCCAGCAGATCCAGAACTCCGTCGCCGTACGCCAGGTACTGCCGACCGGTGTCGACTCCACCGACCTCCACTGGACCTACCTCGGATTCGAGGACGACACCGAGGCACAGCGGCTGATCCGGCTCAAGCAGTCCAACCTGGTGGGCCCGGCCGGCTATGTCTCCATGGAGGACGGCGCCATCGGCGGCTTCGTGCAGCGCGGCATCGCCGGGGCGAGCAAGGAGTTCGCGACCGTCCAGATGGGCGGCGACCAGGCGGTCTCCAGCGAGAGCCGCGTCACCGAGGCTTCGATCCGCGGCTTCTGGAAGGTCTACCGCGAGGCCATGGGCTTCGCCGCCGACACGGCCGGGGGAGCGCACGCCTGATGGATGCACACAACCTGATCAGCAGGGCCCAGGGTCACTACGTCCGCGCCATCGACGACGGCCCGATCGAGGACTGGCCGGAATTCTTCGCCGACGACGCCTTCTACCAGGTCACCACGGCCGACAACCACCGGCGCGGGCTGCCCGCGGGGGTCATCTGGGCGAACAACAAGGCGATGCTCAAAGACCGGGTCTCCGCGCTGAAGGAGGCCAACATCTACGAACCTCACGCCTACCGCCACCTGTTGGGGCAGCCCGCGGTCCTGGAGGAGAGCGAGGCAGGCGCGACCAGCGAGACCTCGTTCCTGGTCGTCCGCATCACCGGGAACGGGCCGACGGACGTGTTCGCCAGCGGCCGCTACCTCGACGACTACGTCTTCGACGCCGGCCGGGCTCTGATCAAGAAGCGGATCGTCGTATGCGACAGCTCCCGCATCGACACGCTGCTGGTGCTGCCGCTGTGACCGCGGTGCGCAGGCTGCTGCTCACCACCGGCGATCCGAACGGGATCGGGCCGGAGATCACCGTCGCGTCGGTCGCCGAACTCGGTGACCGGGCGCCGGTCGTGGTGGGCGACCGCCATGTCCTCGAACCGTACGCCGAGCGCGCTGGGCTCACGCTGCGCGCGGCACGGCCGGGCGCCGCCGCCGAACGCGGCGTGTGCGACCTGGTCGATGTCGGTGCCCTTGCCCCTGGCGACCTGGCGGTCGGTCAGGTCACGGCGCCTGCGGGCTTCGCCACCATCGCGTACGTCACCGCGGCGGTGCGGCTCGCGATGGACGGCCAGTACGCCGGGGTGGTCGCCTGCCCGCACTCGGAGACGGCCGTCCACCGCGCCAGGATCGCCTTCACCGGCTACCCGCCGCTGATCGCGGAGCTCACCGGAACCCCGCTCACGCAGGTCTTCCTGATGCTGGTCGGCGGTGGTCTGCGGATCGCACACGTCACACTGCACGAGCGGCTTGCCCGCTCGCTGGCGGGACTCACTCCCGAACTGGTCACCGACGCCGGGCTGGCGCTGCACCGGGCGCTGTGCGACATCGGCATCGCCGATCCACGGATCGGCGTCTTCGGGATCAACCCGCACGCCGGCGAGGGCGGCCTGTTCGGCGACGACGACAAGCTGATCACCGAACCCGCGGTGGCCGCCCTGTGCGAGCGCGGCGTCAACGCCGACGGCCCGACCGGCGCCGACATCCTGCTCGGCGGCCCCCGCGACCACGACGCGTATCTGGCGATGTACCACGACCAGGGGCACATCCCGGTCAAGGCCCTCGCCGGACGGACCGCGGCTGCCGTCACCATCGGCGCCGGTGCACCGTTCTCCAGCGTCGGCCACGGGCCCGCCTTCGACATCGCCGGGCAGGGCAGTGCCGACCCGAGTGCCGTACTCACAGCTCTCCAACTGCTTGCTTCCGATCGTTCAGGAGGGGTGAGGTGACCTTCACCATCAGCGTCCGCGGCTCCGACATCGCCTTCGGCTGCGAGCGGGGGCAGAGCGTCCTGGATGCCGCCGAGACGGCCGGCTGGGCGATTCCGTACTCCTGCCGCAAAGGCGTGTGCGACACCTGCCTCGGCTCGGTGACCGCCGGCCCGCTGGACATACCGGGCAGCGGTTCCGTCCTCGGCCCGGCCGAGGTCCGCCTGTGCCGCGCACAGCCGACCGGCGATGTCGAGATCGCACCCCGCTGGATCGAGGCGCGGACTCCACCCGTGCGCAAGAAGCTGACGACGACGGTGCACCGGCGCCGCCAAGTCGCCTCCGGTGTCACGGTTCTCGACCTGCGCCACCCCATCGGCCGGCGGACACCCTTCCTGGCCGGCCAGTTCCTCAACGTCATCCTCGAAGGCGGCGACACCCGGTCCTACTCGCTGGCCAACGCACCCCAGCACAACAACCTCGCCCAACTGCACGTCCGGCACGAACCCGACGGCGTCTTCTCCGCCCGGATCCTGCAGGAGCTGGAGTTCCACGACACCGTGGAGATCGAGGCACCCTTCGGCGAGTTCTTCGTCGAGGACCGCGGGGGACCTGTCCTTCTGCTCGCCACCGGCACCGGATTCGCACCCATGCAGTCGGTCATCCTCGACCACATCGCCCGGCGCCTGAACCGCCCGCTCCATCTGTACTGGGGCGGCCGCACTCTCGAGGATCTCTACGCCCGCACCACCCTCCACGCGTGGACCCGGCGCTACCCCTGGTTCCGGTTCACCCCCGTGCTGTCCCGGCCCCACCCCGGTTGGGAAGGCACCACCGGTTGGGTACAGGCAGCCGCGATCGCGGACCACCCCGACCTGAGTAGTCATCACATCTACGCCTGTGGCAGCGAGGCAATGACCCGAACGGCCGGCGAAGAGCTGGCACGCGAACGCGGCATGGCTCCCGATCGGTTCCACTCCGATGCGTTCGTCTCGGCCGTCGGCGCCCCTGTCCGCGTCGAGTAATCGTTCTCCGTCTGGAGCGCACTATGTCCGAAACCACTTCATTTCCGTCCCCTACGGTGTTCGGCTCGAAGCCGCTGCGGCTTCCCGGCTTCATCGACCAGCGCCGACTGGGCGGTTTCCAGATGCGTACCGTCCTGCTGTGCGGACTGGTCATGTTGCTCGACGGGTTCGACACCCAGGCGATCAACTACATGGCCCCGGCCATCACCCAGGACTGGGGTGTGTCCAAAGCGACCATGGCCACGATCTTCTCGGCCGCTCTGGTCGGCCTGATGATCGGCTATCTGCTGCTGGCCCCGCTCTCCGACCGGTTCGGCCACAAGCGGCCGGTCATGGCGGGAGTTGCGCTCTTCTCGCTCTCCACGCTGGTCTCGGTGTGGGCACAGAGCCCCGACCAGCTCATGATCCTGCGGTTCATCACCGGAATAGGCCTCGGCGCGGCCACCCCGAGCACCATTGCCCTCATCGCCGAGTACAGCCCCAAGCGACTGCGGGCCAGCCTGGTCCTGGCGATCTACTGCGGGTTCTCACTCGGGTTCGTGGCCGCCAACTACGTCGCCGGCTGGCTCATCCCCGCCTACGGCTGGCGCTCGGTCTTCGTCGCCGGTGCCGTGCTGCCCCTGGCCCTGCTCCCCGTACTGGCCTGGCAACTGCCCGAGTCGGCCTCCTACTTGCTGCGTCGCAGGGAGAACGCGAGGGCCTATGCCCTGGTCCGGCGGATCGACCCGACGCTTCCGGAGACGGACACGGTGCGGATCGAGACGGAGAGCAGCGACCCCGGAAAGCGGGTCAGGGTCACCGAGCTGCTCTCCGGCCGTCAACTGCTCGGCACCGTCCTGCTGTGGCTCGTCTTCGCACTCAACCTGGCGATGTTCTACGGCCTCCAGAGCTGGCTGCCGACCATCCTCACCGAACGCGGTTACTCCGCCGGCACGTTGGCGACCGCCGCGTCCATGACCACCATCGGCGGCATCGCGATCGCCTTCGCGGTCGGCCCCGCGATGGATCGACTCGGCGCCTACGGCTCTCTGAGCGCGCTCTACTTCACCGGCTGCGGTTTCCTGGTCCTCATGGGCCTGGTGCTGGGCTCGCCGGTCTGGATGGTCCTGGCAGCGATCTTCTTGATCGGCTGCACCATCAGCGGCGGGCAGAAGAGCGTCATCGCGCTCGCTGCGGCCTTCTACCCCGAAGAAGTACGCTCCACCGGCATCGGCTGGGCGCTGGGCATCGGCCGCGTCGGTGGAATCGTCGGCCCGATGATCGTCGGCGGTCTGCTGGCCGACGGCATAAGCCACGAGCAGCTCTTCATGATTCTCGTGATCCCCACCGCGCTGTGCGGACTGATCGTCCTGTACCTGGGACACCGCGCGAAGCGGCTGCAGGTGGCCTGATCGTGGAGTTGGGAGAGCCGGCCGCAGGGGTGGCCGTCGTCGGTGCCGTCGCGGTCGGCGTGGCGCCGGCCGCGACCCGGGACACGCCGTCTACGTCGGGACCGTTGCCGATCGGTTCCAGGTCCGTGAGGACGGTGGGTGTCGGGATGCAAGGCTCTCCTGCGCCAACGAGCCAGACGACGATGGGGAGTTCGTTGCCCATGTACCGCTCTCGCGAGGCGGCAGGGAGCGGACGCGGATCGAGTTGCGGGCCTGCGGATCGAGGGTGCCTTGGTATCTGGCGCAACGGACAGTGGTGCGCCGGCCGATCGACCACGGAGGCCGGTGGGAGGACCTGACCGGACGAACCACCTGTTGCCGCGGCATCCTGAGGATGTCAGCCCAAGGTGGGGTAGTCGCCGGCGGCGAGGTCGGCGAGGAGGCTCGGGTGGGTGGGCTTCCAACCGAACCGTTCCCGGGTCTGTGCACTCGACGACGGCATGTCAAGGGCGAACAGTCGACCGACGAGGCCGAAGCGCTCGGGCGGGGCCGACTCGACCGGCATCGCGAGGACTTCGCCGATGGCTTCGGCCAGCGACCTCATGGTGTCGCCCTCGTCGGCCACCGCGTGCAGGACCGTTCCCGGCGCAGCGTCCTCGAGTGCGATGCGGAACAGCGGGGCGACGTCAAGCCGGTTGACCGCCGGCCACCGCTGTGTGCCGTCGCCGACGTACGTTGACACGCCCGTTTTCTGTGCCGCGGCGATGAGTGCCGTGCAGAACCCGTATGCCGACCCGCGCTGGTGCACGGAGCGGGGCAGCCGCACGACGGAGGACCGGACGCCCTGCGCGGCCAGGTTCAGCACGACGTCGGAGGTGCGGCCGCGACCACCGATCGGCCCCTCGGTGGTGTTGGGATCCTCTTCGGCGGAGATGTGGCCCGGCACGATCGGCGTGAGGCCGGCATGGACGAACGGCTTTCCGCTGCCTACGAGTTCGGCCGCGAGGGTCTGCACGGCGCGCGCTTCCTCGTAGATGCCCTGCTCCAAGTTGCCCCAGTCGTTGCTGAAGGCGAGGTTGATGACACCATCGGCTTGCGCGGCGCCGGCGCGAAGGCCGTCAAGGTCGGTGAGGTCTCCGCGCAGCGGCGTCCCGCCGGCGGCCGCGAGGGCCGCGGCCGCCGTATCGGAGCGGACGAGGCCGAGGACCTCGTGCCCGGCGGCGATGAGGTCGGGAACGACAACCGAACCGATGCTGCCGCTGGCGCCGGTGACGAACACGCGCATGGGGGGCTCCGGAGGACTGCTGCGACGCCGCGTCGCAGGATGGGCGGGGCGAGAATCAGGCGTGGCGGTCGTAAGTGCGTGGATCCACGGGTTGCTTGGACTTGGGAAGCCCGCCGACCACGAGACGGTAGGAGTCGGTGACGAGGTCCTTCACCAGGTTGCCGTCGATGGTGTCGCCGCCCTCCACCGTGATCCAGTGCCTCTTGTTCATGTGGTAGCCAGGGGTGATGTCCGCGTACTGCTCACGCAGGGCGGTGGCGTCGTCCGGATCGGCCTTGAGGATCACGACGGGGCGTCCCGGCATGTCGGTCATCAGCATGAAGACCTTGCCGCCCACCTTGTGGAGCTCCCAGTCGGGGTCGAAACGTTGCTCCTGGTCGGCGCCGGGCAGGTCCGCCGTGTGGTCACGCGCGATCTTCTGCAGTTCCTGTCCGTCCAAGGTGATCAACTCCTCTGTCGGTTCGAGTGCCTGGCGTGTGCCGGCTCGGGTCCTACCGCCGGTCGCCGGCCGTGGCGTGGATCAGGACCACGACCCGCCGGTAGGACCCTCGCCGTCCGCTACCTACGGGAGGACCCGGATGACGGTCTTCCCGAGGCGTCGCGAGGTGGGGTTGAGGGCGCCGACGGCATCGTCGAGGCTCGCGATGTCACCGATGTTGGTCCGCAGCCGTCCGTCCCGCACCCGCTGCACGATCTCACCGAGTTCGGCGCGATCGGCTTCGACGACGAAGTCCACGGCCAGGCCGTCAGCGGGCCGTGCTTCCACCGGGCCGACGATGGACACCAGGGTTCCACCGGCCTTGATCAGGGCGGCGGACTGCTGTTGAACGTCGCCGCCGATGACATCGAGGACCAGGTCGACGTCGCCGACGTCTTTGAGCGCGTCGTTCTCGAGGTCGACGAACTCGTGGGCGCCGAAGTCGAGTGCCTTGTCGCGGTCGGCGGCGCGGCCGGTGCCGATGACGTAGGCGCCGGCTTCACGTGCGAGCTGGGTCACCATCGTCCCGACCGCCCCGGCCGCGCCATGGGCGAGGACGGTCTGGCCGGCCTGGAGGCGGCCGTGTTGGAACAGTCCTTGCCACGCGGTCAGACCTGAGATGGGCAGGGACGCGCCCACCGTGAAGTCGACGTCGCCCGGCAGCGGTGCGAGATTGCGTGCTTCGATCGCCACGTACTCGGCGAGGGTGCCGTCGCGATGCCAGTCGGCGAGGCCGAACACCCGCTGCCCGATCGAGAGGCCCGTCGTGCCGTAGCCGAGGGCGGTGACCACTCCGGCCAGCTCGTGGCCGGGGATCGACGGTGTCTTGTCGTGGCCGGCGCGATCGGCCCAGGTCGAGGGCCAGTCCATTTCGGTCGGGACGAAGCCCGACGCATGGATCCGAACGACGACGTCGTTGATCGCCGGGATCGGCTCAGGCCGCTCCGTCAGCGTCATTCCGGCCGTTCCCGCGGCCTGGTCGGTGACCACAATGGCTTTCATCGAAATGCCTCTTCCTCGGATGTGGGGTGGGTGCCGGTTTCCGGGCGGGTTCCTACATGAAGGTGAACAGCTCGTCGGCGTCGAAGCGCGAGATCGGAGTGGTGTACACCTTCTCCGGGTCGGGGTAGCCGAGGGCCAGCAGCACCGTGGTGGTGTGTCCGCTCTCGCGGATCTTGAAGGCCTTGTCGACCGTGGTCGGGTCGAACCCCTCCAGCGGCGTGGCCTCGACGCCGAGTTCGGCGGCCGCCATCATGGTCAGGCCCACCGCCATGTAGGTCTGCTTCTCCATCCAGTGGTTCAGGTCCTTGTAGCCGTAGTTGCGCAGGTTGAGGAAGTCCCGGGTCATGGATTCCCACAGCTCCTGCTTGGACGGGTCGGGGAACCGGCCGTCGGCCTTCTCCTTCGTGAACACCGCCTCGAGGTGGGTGTCGGGCAGATCTGCCCGGGTGGTGAGGATGATGGTGTGCGACGCGTTCAGGATCTTCTCGGCGTTGTCCTGGAACCGTTCGCCCAGGTTGTCGGCGAGCCGCTCTTTGCCTTCGGGCGTGGCGAGGACGTAGAAGTGGTTGGGCTGTACGTTCACCGATGACGGCGTGGAGCGCAGGAACCTCAACAGCTGCTGAAGGGTTTCCTCCGGAATGGTCCTGCTGGGGTCGAAATACCTGGTGAGGTGCTTGTTCATGAGCTTGTCGAGATTCATGTCTGCCTTCTTCGTGCGATGAGCGGGTAAGGGGCGGTGCTCCGCAGGGTCTGGGCTAGTTCGTGCCGCGGGCGAGTAGTTCGCCGATGCGCTCGAAGCTGATTCCTGTCGTCGCCGAGGCGAGGTCACCCGCGATCAGAGCCTTGATGGCCTGGTCGAGTGCCTCCATCGCGTGGGTGTAGAGCGCTGGACCCACGCTGATGCGCTTGACCCCGGCCTTCTGCAGTTCGGCGATGGTCAGCACCTTGTCCGCCGGCGAGATGAGGACATTCACCGGTGTCGGTGCGACGGCGGTGACGATCGCGACGAGTGCGTCGAGGTCGGGCGGGAAGGGGGCGTAGAGCACGTCCGCGCCGGCCTCGGCGAAGGCCGTCAGACGCCGGATGGTGTCGTCGAGATCGGGCCGCCCCTGGAGGAAGTTGTCGGTGCGGCCGGTGACGACGATGCGCCCCTTGGCGGCGTCAACGGCGCTGCGTACGCGGCTTACTGCCTCGTCGAAGTCGCGGATCGGTTGTTCCGGATCGCCTGAGGTGTCCTCGATCCCGATACCGGCCAGGCCGGACTCGATGGCGGCTTCCACGGTCGCGGCGACGTCTTCAAGCGTGTCGCCGTAGCCGTCCTCGAAGTCCCCGTTGACGGGCAGACCGGTGAGCCGGCCAAGCAGCCGCGCATGCTCGAGGTGTTCACCACGCGTGACTTCGTGTCGCCCGTCGGACCGGCCGAGCGTGGTGGCGAGTGCCGCCGATGATGTCGCGATCGCCTCGAAGCCGGCGTCGGCCAGCATCAGCGCCGAGAGGCCGTCCCATGCGTTCGGCATGACGAGGCCACCGTCGCGGGTGTGTAGCGCCATGAAGCGCTCATAGAGCTCGGAGCCCGGCATGTCGAACCTTTCCGAGTGATCGTTGTGGGGCGGTGAAGGGGTTACCGGCTGTACGCGCGGACGCGGCGGGGCCCGGCGATCAGACGCGCGTAGCGGCCGGGTTGACGGCGGGGATGTCGATGTCGGTCTGGTTGACGTTGTTGATGAAGTTGGTCAGCAGGACCTGCACCGCCACCGTCACGATCGCCAGGATCTGCGCGTCGGTGTACCCGGCGTCTCGCACGGCTGCGAGGTCGGCGTCGCTGACCTGACCGCGGCTTTCCACCACCTGCTGGGCGAAACGAGCGACCGCGGCACGCTGAGGGTCGATCGAACCGCCGGCCCGGGCCAAGTCGATGTCATCGCTCGACATGCCGCCGAGTTCAGACGATACGTAGGTGTGCATCGCCAGGCAGTAATCGCAGCCGTTGGCCTGTGACACGGCCAGTGCGATGGTGTGCCGCGTCTTCGCGTCCAGAACCCGGCTCAAGGTGCTCTGCAGGGTCATGACGACGTCGAGGACGGTCGGGTTCGACGCGAGGGTCGCGAACATGTTCGGGATGAAGCCGAACTGTGCGCCGATGTTGTCGAGGATGCCCTTCGCGCCGTCCGGGACGTCGTCGAGAGAGGGAACGTTCAGGCGTGACATGGCGAATCAACCTCCGGTGAGTTGTGAAAGGTCAGCGTCGGGTCCAGGGCGGTTCTTACCGCTGCAGAGATCCGGTCGCCGTTGTGACGGCGAACTCTGCGACATTTTTTGGGCTGCCAGGCCCACTTCCTGGAGTGAACACCACTCGTTTCTGGGCTGTCAAGCCCAATCTGGTGTATCGTCGAAGCATGGTCACGACTACTGCAGCTCCGGCGCCTCACGAGCTCACATCGAAGGGGCGGGCAACGCGTGCCCGCATCGTGGAGCACGCTGCGGAACTCATCTACGCAAAGGGAGTCCACGCGACGAACAACGAGCAGCTCCGCCGCGCCGCCGGCGTCAGCGGATCGCAGCTCAACCACTACTTCCCGACCAAGGAGAGTCTCGTCCTGGCCGTGATCGCCTGGCAGGCCGAGCGCGTCCTCACGTTCCACCGCGACGAGCGGTTCACCGGCTTCGACAGCCTCGACGCGCTCCGGGAGTGGGCGGATTTCTACGTCGGCTA
Source organism: Streptomyces sp. NPDC057616 (assembly GCF_042800575.1). NCBI lineage: Bacteria > Bacillati > Actinomycetota > Actinomycetes > Kitasatosporales > Streptomycetaceae > Streptomyces > Streptomyces sp. NPDC057616. The sequence goes on along the minus strand of NZ_JBHVGU010000015.1, from coordinate 140,599 downwards.
CGAGCGTGCCTACCAGGAAGGCTGCACCCTCGGTTCCCTGGCGAGCGAGATCATCAAGACCGACCTCGACGTTCATGACGAGCTCGCGGGTGCGTTCGACCAGTGGAGGGGGATCTTCCGCGATGGCATCGAGCGCATGCAGCGACTCGGCCGGATCAGCGCTGAGGCAAACCCCACGCAACTGGCCCATCTGTTCCTCGCCGCCTTCCAGGGCGGCATGCTCCTCGCCCAGGTCGCGCGGGACATCGCTCCACTGAAAGACGCGTTGCAGGCGGCCATCGACCACCTGCAGACCTTCGCCACGTCTCCCGACGACGGCGTATTCCAAGCTCGGTAGCCGCTTCCACGCGTACAGGTCGGCGGAGTGTGCCGCGGTGCACGTCGTTCCGTGTCGGGGCAAGGCGCCCGTGTACGAGGCTGCCGCCGGCATCGCGGACACATCGCCGTCGCTCCGCGGCAACATGCACCGCAAGGTTCGGGCTGACGGCTGGCAACCAGCGTGCGCATGGTGCCTCTGCGAGTAGGGCTTGCCCTTAGCCGCACACCATTTCCCGTACAGTCAAGATTGTTTGCCGACCGTCGAGGAGGCTGTTGTGCCCACCATCGAACTCACCCGATTCCGCGTGGAGCCCGACCGCGCATCCGAGTTGCTGGCAGCCCGTCCCGCGATGCTCGCCGACTTCCGGGCGGACCGTGCCGGCTTCCTCGACGCGCACTTGATCCAACTGCCTGACGACGAGTGGCTCGACATGGTGGTCTGGCGGAGTTCGGAGGACTTCGCCGCCTCACGGTCCAAGGGTGCCAACCTTCCCGGAATCGCTGCCTTCTTCGGCGCGATCGCCGAGCTCGTCAGCTCCGAGGAAGGCACTGAGTTCGACATCGCGGAGGCATGACCGGTGCGCGCAGCCCGTTGCGTGCGGCGGTGCCTGCCGTGCCAGCTCCCGACCGGCAGCGGGAGAGGCTCGCCGGCCGGCCGAGCGCCACGGTCGATGGTGGCGGGGACAATGCCTGGCCGCCAATCCAGGGCAGGTATGTGATCCCGATTGCCGGCACGAAGACTCCGGGGTATCCGATCGACAACGCGGGCGCGGCTGACCTGCAGCTGTGTGCGGTCAGTCCGGCCGGGCGCGACAGCGTTCCGCCTCCGGTCGGCGCACCGTCCTGAGGCGATGGCCCGGCGGCGGAGTTCCAGGTGCCGGCCACGCGGCCGCCGGGTGGGCCAGGCATGCTTCGGCGGAACTGAATCGGTGCAGTCCTCCGCTCCGGTGAGGAAGGGGTCCGGGGACATCAAGCGATGTCCCCGGACCCCGGCTGTGTCCACGCGGCGCTGCCGCCGACCAGGACACGTCGGTCCGACGCCGTGTGCCGTAACGGGCCGAGGGCGGCTCAGAACTGCTGCACGAAGTACGGTTCCACGGTCATCCAGCCGTTGCCGCGGGCTCCGTAGCGAGTGCCGTTGTCACTCTGGGCCAGGGTGTACCAGGAGTCGACGTAGTCGGGGTCGTCCGTCCACCAGTCGTCGGGCATGGCGTCCAAGAGGGCGTTGACCAGAGGGATGTACGTACCCTGATCGGTGATGGTGAGCAGTGCGGTGGCGAGGGCCTTGGCGAGATCGCGGTAGTTGGTGCTGCCGTCCTCCTCCATCATCACCGCGTCGGCCAAGTTGTACTTGTAGTTGGACCAGTTGACCAGGATCTGGTTGGGCCGGTAGACCGTTCCGTCATTGTCGAGATACGGCATGTCGACGGGGTCGACCCGCACTTTGCCGTCCTGTCCGAAGCCGGTGACCAGCGTGTAGATCTCGGCATCGCCCTTGATCCAGGGCTCCTCGTCGTCGGACAGCTCCACCGCTGAGATGCGGGTGGTCCAGAAGCCTCCTGTGGCCGACATCGCCCGCGTGCCGGCGGCGTGCTCGGCGGTCGGTGTGGCCGAGGCCAGGCCGTAGCGGTGGAGTTGGTCGTTGAGCACGCCCAGGCCGGCGGCCAGCGCCTTCGAGCTGTCGATGTCGATGACGTACACCGGCCGGGAGGGCGCACGGCGGGCGTCGACAGGGTGAGCCGTGCCCCGGCTGTCGTAGGCGACGGCCGTGGTGGCGTCGTCGGCAGCGGTGGCGGGGACAACCCAGGGCGCCACCCCTGCGCTCAGCGCGCGGCGCATCGACTTGTCCCCGAGCCGAAGGCGCAGCAGCGAGCCGACGCCGGCGGCGTCCAGGCCCTTGGCCGCGGCGATCCGCTGATCAGCCGCGGTCAGCGTGTTCGTCAGGCCGGACGGGCCGTCGTGCCGCGCCAGCGCGGTCAGGGTGACCTCCTTGGAGGCCAGGGCGGCGTGCCGGAGACGGGCACGCCAGGTGCCGTCGGCGAGCGAGCGGGCCACCGCGCGTGCGGCCTGGTCCTGTGCGGTGGTGACGGCCGAGGCGGGCGCTGGTGCGAAGGGCCTCGGTGTGGAGGGCGCTGGGGCCGTCGGTGGGGCAGCGGACGTCTGGCCCGCCGACAAGGCGAGCAGGGAGGCCGCGGCGGCGCCGACGGCGCAGAGTCTGAAGGGTTGAGAGGGTCTCACTTGGGTCCTCCTGGGAGCGGTGGGGGTGTGCGCGCTGTCAGGTGGAGCGGGTGGAGCCTGGTGCATCTATGCGGGTAGACCGCCGATAACCATCATGAGGGGGACATGACACTCAAGCAAGAGTGAGTTGCGCGAAGCAGGGCCCAACTCCCCGCGAAACATGAGTGATTGACGCCTCGTCGACCACGAGCCGACGGCCGATTCTCCCGTCCGTCACGTCGGGGACGCCTGCCGGTATGTGGCCCTACCCCCTGTGCGACGTCCGGGCGCGGCCGAAAAGGGAGTCATACGGTCCGATTTGCCTGCCCTGCATGGTCAATTCAAGCCGTTCATTTGACCAGCGCATGACATACGAGGTCGAGTGATGTCACTCTTCTGCGGAAGTTCACCGTTCCTTGACGGATTCGCCACGCGGCGCAGCCGCATCATCATCCCCCACCTCCTTCCACCCGCATGCCGTGCAGCGCTCCGGACCGGCACACCCTGCCGCTCCGCCTCGTCCACGGTCCCCACCACGGGCCCGTCGTACTGAAGGAGAACCCGTTGCCCCTGCGACACCGCACCCTTGAGCGGCGCAGACGCGCCACCGCCCTCGCCCTCGTGGCCGTAGGGTCCATGCTCGCTCTGGCCACTCCCGGCCTCGCAACCGCAGCTCCCGCGACCCCGGGTCCCGCGAAGATCACCGCCACTCCGCGGGCGGGCGCCGCCCCGACCTCACTGACACCCGCCCACCGCACCGCCCTGATCAAGAGCGCCCAGTCGTCGGCGGCCGCAACAGCGCAGCAGATCGGTCTCGGCGCCAAGGAGAAGCTCGTCGTCAAGGACGTCATCAAGGACGCCGACGGCACCACGCACACCCGTTACGAGCGCACCTATGCCGGCCTGCCCGTCCTCGGTGGCGACCTCGTCGTCCACGACAAGGGGGGCCGCACCACCGTCACCAAGGCGCACGCGGGGAACCTCTCGGTGTCCTCGCTCAGCCCGAAGATCACCGCAGCGGGAGCCGCCGACAAGGCCGAAGCCGCCTCCAGGCGCGCCGACGCCAAGGACGCCGAGACGCAGAAGAAGCCCCGGCTGGTGGTCTGGGCCGACGCCGGGAAACCTGTGCTGGCCTGGGAGAGCGTCGTCGAGGGCGTTCAGAAGGACGGTACTCCCAGCGAGCTGCAGGTCGTCATCGACGCCGCCTCCGGCAAGCAACTTCTCGCGGCCGAGAAGGTGCACACAGGTTCGGGCACGGGCCAGTTCGTCGGCACGGTCCCGCTCGGCACCACGCTGTCCGGATCGACGTATCAGCTCGTGGACCCCGACCGTGCCGGGCACAAGACGTACGACCTCAACCAGGGCACCTCGGGCACCGGCACGCTGTTCACCGACGACAACGATGTCTGGGGTGACGGCCAGCCGTCCAACCGTCAGACCGCCGGCGTCGACGTGGCCTTCGGCGCCGCGGCCACCTGGGACTACTACAAGGACACCTTCGGCCGCAACGGCATCCGCAACGACGGGGTCGCCGCCTACAGCCGTGCCCACTACGGCAACAACTACGTCAACGCCTTCTGGCAGGACTCCTGCTTCTGCATGACGTACGGCGACGGCTCGGGCAACACCCACCCGCTGACCGCACTCGACGTGGCGGCCCATGAGATGAGCCATGGCGTCACCGCGGCGACGGCGGGACTGGTCTACTCGGGCGAGTCCGGAGGCCTCAACGAGGCGACCTCCGACATCTTCGCCGCAGCCGTCGAGTTCTACGAGAACCTCCCGGCCGACCCCGGCGACTACTTCGTCGGTGAGAAGATCGACATCAACGGTGACGGCACTCCGCTGCGTTACATGGACAAGCCCTCCAAGGACGGTGCCTCCCGCGACAGTTGGAGCTCCACGCTGGGCGGTATCGACGTCCACTACTCCTCGGGTCCCGCGAACCACTTCTTCTACCTGCTCTCGGAGGGCAGCGGAGCCAAGACCGTCAACGGCGTCGACTACGACAGCCCGACGTACGACGGCCGGCCCGTCGCCGGCATCGGCATCCAGAACGCCGCCGCGATCTGGTATCGCGCGCTGACGACCTACATGACCTCGACGACCAACTACGCCGGTGCCCGCACCGCCACCCTGTCGGCCGCCGCCGACCTGTTCGGCGCCTACAGCCCGACCTACCTCGCGGTCGCCGACGCCTGGGCCGCGATCAACGTCGGCAACCGCATCGCCCTGGGTGTCAATCTCGCCCCGACAGCCGACCAGATCAGCGGCGTCGACCAGGCGGTCAGCCTCCAACTGGACGCCTACACCACCAACACCGGTGCCTCGCTGACCTACGAGGCCACCGGGCTTCCCGACGGCCTGAGCATCAGCCCGAGCGGTCTGATCAGCGGCACGCCGACCACGCTCGGCACCAGCGACGTCACGGTCAAGGTGACCGACAGCACCGGAGCGTCCGTCTCGGACACCTTCAGCTGGAAGATCGCGTACGTCTACGCCAACGCCACCCGCGTGGACATCCCCGACAACGGGGCCGCCGTGGAGTCGCCGGTGACCATCACCGGCCGCGACGGCAACGCCTCCGCGACCACCTCGGTCTACGTCAACATCGTCCACACCTACCGCGGTGACCTGACCGTCGACCTGGTCGGCCCGAACGGCACCGTCTACTCGCTGCTCAACCGCAGCGGCGGCTCCGCCGACAACGTCGACCAGACCTTCACGGTCGACGCCTCCGCCCAACCGCTCAGCGGCACATGGAAGTTGCGCGTGCAGGACCGGGCGTCCATCGACGTCGGGTACATCGCGCGCTGGCAGCTGACGCCCTGACGCCCTGACGCTCTGCCGTACATCGGCCGTACTTCGCCGCCCGGGTCTTTTGGGACCCGGGCGGCGTTGTCGGCGGCTCGGAGCCTTTCGGGAAGCGGGGGAGTGGGGGTCGAGCGCGCAGGACGCCAAGGCGCCGCAGACGAAGGGGACTTCGTAGGAGCCGGCGTGCGGTGTGAGGAACCGCCGCCGAAGCAGGCCGACGAGTAGGAGGTTCTCACCTCTCGTCGATCCGGAACCGCACCTAGGGTGACGTGCGGCACGCAGCGGAAGCTGCATCAACAGGGCACGCAGTTCCGTGTGGCGGACCCGCCGACCGAGAGGAGCAGACCCATGCCTGATCAGTCCCGCGTCGCGATCGTCGCCGCAGTCTCCTTCCCCATCAACGAGGAAGCCTCCCTCACCCTCGACCCGACCCTCCACCTCGTGCGTGGCCCCCAGTGCTGAGGACGGCCGGGGCAGTCGACGTCATGGACGGCCTGATGCAGCCGCGTCCGCTCACCATCGCGCACATCCTGGAGCGAGCCGAGCGACTCTACGCGCACAAGCACGTCGCAACCGCCGGCGCGCAGCGGCACACGTATGCCGAAGTGGCCCTGCACGCACGGCGTCTCGCCACCGTGCTCGACTCCCTCGAAGTCCCGGCCGGCGCCCGCGTCGCCACGTTCGCCGCCAACGACCGACGCCATCTCGAGCTCTATCTCGCGGTGCCGGCCACCAAGCGGGTGCTGCACACCGTGAACATCCGGCTCTCCTCGGAACACCTCGAATACATCGTCAACCATGCCGAGGACGACGTGGTGTTCGTCGATCGCCGACTGCTCCCACGGATCTGGCCCAGTGCCGACCGGATGCCGCGGGTACGGCACTGGGTGGTGCTGCCCGACGGCAGCCGGACGGCGATCCCGTCGGACCCCCGCATCCTGGACTACGACGAACTGCTCTCCGGTGCCGACCCGTTCACCGGTTCGTTCGAGGACGCGTTCTCACTCGCGGAGGAGAACCTGGCCTCCGGGCTGTGCTACACGTCGGGCACGACCGGACGGCCCAAAGGCGTGCTCTACAGCCACCGTTCGACGGTCCTGCACTGCCTCGGCACGCTGGCGGCCGGTCTCATCGGCCTCAGCGAGAGCGATGTCGTGATGCCGATCGTGCCGTTCTTCCATGCCAACGCCTGGGGGCTGCCCTACGGCGCGATGATGGCGGGCGCCTCCTTGGTCCTTCCCGGCCACTCCGCGGATCCAGCTCACCTGCTGCGGTTGATGGAAGCCGAGCGGGTCACGGTCGCCGGTGCCGTTCCCACGGTGTGGACGAGTCTGGTTCCCCGGTTGAGGGACCACGATCTGAGCTCCACGCGGTTCCTGCTCGGCGGTGGTTCCGCCGTTCCTCCGGCGCTGTCCGAGGCCTATCGCACCGCGCTCGGCGTACCCATCACCCACTCCTGGGGGATGACGGAGGTCAGCCCCGTCGGGGCCATCGGCGGTACGCGTAGCCAGCACCGGGAGGCGACCGCGGAAGAGCGGGTGGCGGTGCGGGCGGCCCAGGGCCAGCCGCTGCCCCTGGTGAATGTGCGGATCGTGGACGTAGAGACGGGACGGGAGTTGCCGCGCGACGGCCACGCCGTCGGCGAACTGCACGTGTCGGGCCCCTGGGTGGCGAGCGGCTACTTCCGGGTGGGCGGGGACGGCAGCTTCACCGACGACGGCTGGCTGCGTACCGGCGATCTGGCCACCATCGACGGCGACGGCTACCTGCGCCTCGTGGACCGGATCAAGGACCTGATCAAGTCCGGAGGTGAGTGGATCTCCTCGGTGGAGCTCGAAGCCGCCATCGCCTCGCACCCGGATGTCGCCGAGGTCGCCGTGATCGCCCGCCCGGACCCGCGATGGACGGAGCGTCCCGTCGCCTACGTGGTGCTGCGCGACGGCAGCGACCACACGGCCGAGGAACTCCTGCGGCACATCACGCCGATGGTCGCCAAGTGGTGGCTGCCCGACGACATCGTCTTCATGACCACGTTGCCCAAGACGGGCACCGGCAAATTGTCGAAGACCAGCCTGCGGGAGTCGATTTGCCTCAGCTGAGAGGAAGTTGACCCGCCGACGAGTTGGGACGCGCCTCCGTCCGGTGGTGAGGCGCGTCTCACGGCTGCGACGGGGCGGCTGCGATCGCTCTGAGCTGGTGCAGCCGTAGTCCTAGTCGCAGTTCCAGGTCCTGCTCGCGGCGCCAGTCGAGGTCGAGGACGCTGCTGGCACGGTCCAGTCGCTTGAGCAGCGTATTGACGTGCACGTACAACGCCCGGGCGGTCGCGGCGACGTTGGTGTGGTGGTCGTAGTAGGCGCTGAGGGTGTCGACGAGATCGGTGCCACGTCGCTCGTCGTAGTCCAGGAGCGGGCCGATGGAGTCGGAGATGAAACGGTCGAGCTCGTGGACCCGTTCGGTGTCGAAGACCATGGCGTAGAGGGCGTATCGGCCCGTGGTGGCACCCAGGTCGGTGTGTCCGATGCCTCGCACCACGGCGCCGCAGCGACTGGCCAGGGAGAAGGCGCGTGCCCAGTCGTGATGGACCACCCGTTCTCCGATGACGACGACGGGGCCACCGAGCGCGCGGCGCAGTTGCTGATGGACCTCCTCGACGGTCCGGTCGTCGTCGGCGCTGTGCAGGATCATCGTGGCCCTGCCCAGGTGCTCGCCGGCCAGTCCGGAGCGGTCTCGGGCGATGCCGTGCAGGTGGCGCGAGAGGTCGGTCGACGACACCGCGGGCGCGTCCGCGACGAGGACCAGGTCGAGGCCGTCGGCGTCGATGTTGCGGGCCTGGGTGCGGGCGCGCTGGGCAGGGCTGATCCCGGGGCTGCCGACCATGAGCTCGGTCAGGAGCTCTCCGCTCAGTCGCTCACTGGCCTCGGCGACGGCCCGCTCCTTGAGGATGAGCAGCCCCAGGATGTGGGTGGCTCGCTCGAGGGTGCGCAGATCCGTGTCGTCCGGGGCGCCGTGGTCGGCGACTTCCTCCCGGCTCCACGCGAGTGCGCCCAGGTGACTGTCGCCCGCTCGGACCGCAGCCACGCTGTGCGCGATTCCGGCGGCGTCGACCGAGTTGGCGCAGCGGCCCGAGCGGCGTGCCTCCTCGACGGCGTCGGCCAGGTCGATCTCCGACGGAGTGCGGCACGGATGCGATGCCGAGTCCCTGCGGGCGAGTTCGCCGCCGGTCCTGTCCAGGAGCGTGACACTTCCGCCCAGTTGATCGGCGAGAAGCTGCGCGACGTCGCCCGGTGTCCCGCCCTCCAGCACAACACCGGTCAGGGCTTCGTGGATTGCCTGCGCGCGCTCCATGACAGCCACATGGTCCTCGATCTTCCGATACGCGACCTGCAGTTCCTGCAGGGAGGTCCGGCTCGCCTCGTAGAGACGGGCATTGTCGAGGGCGACCGCGGCATGGTCGGCGAACGCGCTCAGCAGCGCGATCTCGTCGGCCTGGAAGGACCGTTCGGAGCGGTCCGCGGCGAACAGCGCGCCCACCGCTTCACCTCGGATGACCAGGGGCACTCCGAGCAGCGCGACGAGTCCCTCGGCGTCGACCAGGCGGTCGAAGTTCGGATCGTGGTGGATCAGGGTCGTGGAGGCGTAGTCGCGCACCCAGTGCGGACTCCGGGAGGCCAGCACCTTGCCACCGAGCCCCACGTCGGCCGGTATGCAGGCCGCGAGGAACGAGGCGGAGATCGTCCCCTCCGACGCCCTGGCCGACAGTCTGCCGTCGTCGCCCACCAGCGAGAGGTAGGTGAAGTCCGTGCTGATCAGATCGTGGGCGTGGTGGACGATCGACTGCAGTACCTCGTCGAGTTCGCCCAGCGCGGTGAGTGACTTGGCGGTCGCGTACAACGACGCCAGTTCGCGCTGTCGGCGCACGAGCGAGTACGGCTCCGCCGCGCCACCGGAGTCGTTGACCACAGGGCCGGTCCCTTCAGCATCGGGTGGGAGATGGTTCCACCGAGTCGGTGTGAGGTGTGTGTGATGTACACCTCAACCAAAGGGTAACGGCGCCCTAGTGTCACCGCCATCACCTGCTGTGCTCTCGATGAAGGCGGCATGTATGGCAACCCCGCTCGTTCAACCCGAAGGACAGTCCGGTCGGCTCGGCGTCGGCGTGTCCGCCCCTCCGCGCCGCGCCTCGCGCAAGCTGCTGGCCGCAGGGCTCCTCGCCAGCTCGATCGAGTGGTACGACTTCTTCCTCTACGGCACCGCGGCGGCCCTGGTGTTCCCGCGAGTGTTCTTTCCGCATTCCTCGGCTCTGATGGGGACCCTTCTCGCCTTCAGCACGTTCTGGGCGGGCTTCGTGGCGCGTCCGATCGGCGGGGTGCTCGCCGGACACCTCGGTGACCGATACGGACGTAAGCCGGTCGTCGTCACCTGTCTGGCGCTGATGGGGGCCGCGACCTTCCTGATCGGATGCCTGCCCAGCGCGGCGGCCGTCGGTGTGCTCGCTCCGACACTGCTGGTCATACTGCGCTTCGTACAGGGGCTCGCGGCCGGCGGCCAGTGGGGCGGCATCGTGCTCCTCCTCACCGAGTCCGCCAGCCCCAAACGGCGCGGTTTCGCGGGGACTTTCGGCCAGACCAGCGTCCCTGTCGCCGTGATCATCTCCAACCTCGTCTTCGTGGCCGCCAGTGCCCTGATGCCGGACGACGCCTTCCTCAGCTGGGGTTGGCGCATCCCCTTCCTGGTCAGCGTCGTGATGTTCGTGGTGGTTCTCTACATCCAGGCCAAGGTGGAGGACACGCCGGAGTTCCGCGAACTGCAGCGGGAGGTGTCGCGGCCGGAGAGCGGGGTGGTGCGGGCTCCGCTGGCCCAGGTCGTGCGCAGCAAGTGGCGGACCATTCTTCTCGGCTGCGGTCTCCTCTCAGCCACCAACAGCCTTTTCTACGTGAGCATTTCGGGACTGCTGAGCTATGGCACCGACTCACTCGGACTCGAGCGCAACCCCTTGCTCGCGGTCGTGCTGATCAGTTCCTTGGCGATGCTCGCGACCCTCCCGTGGTCCGGGCACATCTCGGACAAGATAGGCCGACGGCCGCTGATCCTGGTCGGTGGACTCGGCGTTGCCGTATGGGCCTTCCCGTACTTCTGGCTCGTCGACACGGCGTCGCTGCCGCTGATCTTCCTCGCCGTGATGGTCGGCTTCGTGTTCCAGTGCCTCACCTACGGCCCGATCGCGAGCTTCCTCGGTGAGCTCTTCGCGCCGAGCGTGCGCTACTCGGGCGCGTCGCTGGCCTACCAGCTCTCCGCCATCATCGTCAGCGGCGGCACGCCCTTCCTGATGACGGCACTCATCGCGAAGACCGGGAGCACCCTGCCGGTCGCCGTCTACATCATGCTCATGGGTCTGATCACCTTCGCCAGCGCATGGTTCCTGCCCGAGACGAACTCCGCCGAGGTCCGCGACGACCCGAACGCCACCCCGGGCGCACACCTCTACGGCTGAGGGGTTCCGGGGCCGCAGGTGGGCGACCAGAGCCGCGCGAGAAAGACCTGTGCCGCAACGACGGCGAGAACGCCACGGAGACAACTGCCCTCCGTGCCTACGAGGTTCAGAGAAGAGGCCGGCGTGAGTTCAGGGAAGGGGCCAGCGTGAGGAGACCAACGGCAAGAGGCGCACGCACGCGTCGGATCGCGGCGCTTGCGGCCATGGTTGTGCTGGCGGGCGCGATTCGGGTCCTCGGGGCCGGACCCGCCACCGCGACGACCTCGGCCGAGGCCGACCACTTGACGGCGGTGCCGCGATGCGCCGCGCTCGAACAGGTGACGATCCCGGCATCGGCCATGAGCCTGCCGACGACCGGCGGTCGCGTCGAGTCGACGGCGGTCATGACCAGTCTGGTCAGTGGCGAGACGATCGAGTACTGCCAGGTCGACGTCGACATCTTCCCAGCCGACCCGTCGGCGCCCGACATCAAGATGCGCATCGACCTGCCTTACGACTGGAATCGTAAGGCGATGATGTTCGGTGGCGGCGGCTACAACGGCACCATCCCCGACCTGACGCAGAACGTGCCGTTCGGCCCCACGGATCAGCCGACGCCCTTGGCCCGCCGATACGCGACGTTCGCCGGCGACTCCGGTCACCAACAGAGCCCGGCAGCCGTTCCCACCCTGGACGGGTCGTTCGGCGTCAACGACGAGGCCCTCAGCAACTTCGCCGCCGGCGACGCACTCAAGAAGACGCGTGACGCGAGCCTGTTCCTGATCCGGCTCGCCTACGGCATGCATCCTGCCGAGGTCTACTTCGCGGGAGGCTCGACAGGCGGCCGCGAAGCTCTCGTCGTCGCCCAACGGTGGCCGCAGGCGTTCGACGGCGTGATCTCCGCCTATCCCGCCTGGAACAACCTCGGCGAGGTCCTGGACCTGGGGTATCTCGCACATGTCCTGTCCCGCCCCGACGCCTTCCCGGGACCCGAGAAGCAGACACTCCTCTACGACAGCGTCATGAACGCATGCGACGGCGTGGACGGCGTCAAGGACGGCGTCATCTCCAACCCGGGCGGCTGTCACTTCGATCCGCATGCGCTTCGCTGCCCAGGCGGTGCCGACGCCGGTCCGACCTGTCTGTCGGACCCTCAGATCAGGTCCGTGATCACCATGTCCTCCCCGTTCAGGTGGCCGTATCGGATCGCCAGCGGTGAGACCGAATACCCCGGCTTCCCATTCCTGTCGGGGGCGGACATGAGGACTCCGTTCCTCGGATTCGGCGTCACGGCACCAGCCGATCCCATGCCCGTGACGAGCGGCTACGGGATGCAGTACTGGGACCAATGGGTCAAGTACTTCCTGACCCGGGACCCGCACCACAACTCCCTCGACGTCGATCCCCGGCATCCCGGGAAGTGGCTCGACCGCATCAGTCACCTGTCCACGATCGAGGACCGCAACAACGCGGATCTCCGCCCGTTCGCCCGCGCAGGCGGCAAGCTGATTTTGCTTCACGGCGCCGCGGACGAGCTGGTCTCTGCTCGCTCCACGAGTGACTACTACCGGCGGGTACGCGACCAGTTGGGCCCGGACGCGACCCGCACCTTCATGCGGTACTACCTCGTACCCGGGGCGAACCACGCGAACTTCGGCACGCCGGCGTTCCCCGCCGGCTGGGACTCCCTCACCGCGCTCGAACGGTGGGTGGAGAAAGGACAGGCGCCCACGCAGCCGACCGTGACCGACGTGACCCACCACCGCACACGTCCACTGTGCGCGTATCCCGACTGGCCCAGGTATCGCTCGGGTGATCCGGACAGCGCGTCGAGCTTCGTGTGTACGCACTGACGGTGGCTGCGGAGGTGCCCGTCAGGGCACCTCGGGGCACCTCTCAGGGAATCTTGATCGTCACGGACTTGCCGGTCTGGAGGCTGATCTGCTTGCGGAAGGCGCCCGCGCGCAGTTCCGTCCTGGTGCCTCCGACACTGCGGATGGTTGCCGAGGTCGCCTTGCCGTCGCGCCAGGACAGATCGACGACGAAGCCGCCCCGAGCGCCGGCGCCGGTGATCGAGCCCTTGTCCGCCCAGGCGTCAGGGAGTGCGGGCAGCAGCTCGATCACGCCGGGACGCGAGTACAGGAGCATCTCCAGCGCGGCGGTCGCGCCGCCGAGGTTCGCGTCGATCTGGAAGATCGTGTAGCTGCCCTGGCTGTACATGTCGAACCAGTTGGCCGAGGTGCCGTTGCTGTTGGCGACCGACGGCCGCAGTACGTTCAGATAGAGCTGATACGCCTTGTCCGCGTTCTTCAGACGCGACCAGCACAGGGACCGCCACGCGCACCCCCACCCGAAGGTGTCCATGCCCCGGGCCGTGAGCAGGGCGCGTACGCCGTCGAGCAGGTCCGCGGGGCTCCGGTCGGCGGATACCCGGTCGCCGGGGAAGAAGCCGATCAGTGGGGACAGGTGCCGGTGGGTCGTCTCGCCGAGGTTGTCGGGGCTCATCCACTCCTCCAGCCAGCCGGTCTTGGGGCTGACGCGCGGAAGGTAGAGCTTGTCCTGCATGGCGGTCAGGTCCGCGGCCAGCTCCGTGTCCCGGCCCAGTACGCGGGAGGCGGTCGTGAACTCCTCGAACAGCTCCCAGGCGAGCTCCTGCGCATAGGTGATGCCCTTGCTGTCCGGCCCGTGCTCCGGGGACCACGCGGTGTCATCGATGAGCACTTCGCGCGAAGTGCCGTCCGCATCGGTCACCTTGGTGGTGATCAGGCGGGCCTGCCAGAACTCGGCGGCGCCCTTGAGGACGGGGTGGATGAGCTCCAGGTACTCACGGTCCTGGCTGTACTCGTAGTGCCGCCACAGCGAGTTGCACAGCCACGCGTTTCCGGACGGATGCCAGACCCAGCCACTGCCGCCGTAAATGTTCGTGGAGAACGCCACCGCCCAACCGGCCACCTTTCCGCTGCTGTTGCGGAACCGGTTGTGCTCGTTGTTGAAGAGACGCTTGGTGACGTCGGTCCAGACGGGCAGTTGCGACACGCAGTATCGGGCGAGGGCGTACGCGTTCTCACCCAGGCCGGCGGGGTCGGCCAGCCAGTAGTTCATCTGGACGTTGATGTCGGTGTGGTAATCCGCGTACCAGTCGGGGGTGTTGTTGTGCACCCAGATGCCCTGCAGGTTCATCGGGAGCCAGTCGCGGGATCCGGTGATGGTCAGGTAGCGGCCGTACTGGACGTAGGCGGCCTCCAGTTCCGGATCCGGGGTGCTCCGGTCGGTGTAGCGCACCGCGATCCGCGACCACGAGTCGAGGGACCGCTGCACGGGCGTGGACCTGCCCAGATCGATCGTGAACCGGTTGTACAGCCGCTGGTAGTCGGCCACATGCGTGGTGAGCAGCTTGGTGCCGGACACTCGGGCTGCGGCGGTCACTTTGCCCTCGGCGATGGTGAGCGGGTCGCTCTTGGCGTCGCGGAAGTCGCTCGCGGCATCGGGCGAGTAGTTCGTGCCGCCGCACAGCACGATCATCAATTCACGGCAGTCGGTGAAGGACAGGGTGTCGTGGTCCACGCTGATCCGTCCGGTGCTGCTGACCGCCGTCACGGCGGCGGCGTAGCGCAGACCGTTGGCGAGCTTGTCCGCGAAGGACAGCCGTCCGTCACCGCCCGTCGTCGTTTCGCCGTGCGTGCCTTCCAGCGAGATCGTGCCGGTGTGCGGTCCGCCGGTGAGCCGGACCACGACGACGTCGTCCGGATGGCTGGCGTACACCTCGCGGCGGTAGCGGACTCCGTTGAGGCGGTAGCTCGCGGACACCACGCCGTTGCTCAGGTCGAGTTGGCGCCGGTATCCGCTCAACGCGGCTCCTGAGTGGCCGGGCAGGGCGATCCGGAGTTTGGCCAGCAGCCCGAAGCTGCCGAAGTCGTCCTTTCCGTAGGGGAGTTGGCCGTCGTCGGTCAGCGTGTCATTGCGTCCGCCACTCCAGAACGCGCCGTCGGTGAGGTAGAGGAAGTCGTCGGCCGGGTCGCTTCCGACCAGCGCGCCCAGCCGGCCGTTGCCCACCGGCAGGGCTTCCTGGATGATGCGCGCTTCGTCGGCGGGCGTGCGGTACCACATCGTGGTGGCCTCGCCCTCCGGCACGAGGTGCACGTCGCTCGGCCGGTCCGGCGCGGCGTGCGCCGTGAACGCGGGAAGGCCGCCGGCGAGGGCGAGACCGCCACCGGCGGCTCCGCCGATACGAAGGAAATCGCGACGAGAGGAAGCGGGCACGGGGGTTCCTTCCGGGATGACGGGAGCGCGCGAGTCCGAAACGTAGGTGACCTGTTTCGGTCATGTCAACGGACGGAACGCCTTTTCCTCCGATCTTTAGCGAGCAGGATCTTGGAGTCTGCGGTTCTTTTGCGCATACATAAAGAGGTATGGGTTACATAGCGCTGCAACAATCACCCTTGAGATCGGATGTATTAGTAGGTGGGGCAGCGTAGGCACATGACTCCGCGCACACCCTGCACCACGCTCCGGCTGTGCAGCGAGGTGCAGGGTGGTGCAGGCACGTCACCTGCGGTCACTTACGCGTCGAAGTCTCCTGCCGGGGCGGCGCTGTCGAGGCGCGTACCACGAGTTCGGTGGCGAGTTCGATGTGATGGGACTCGACCTTCTCGCCGTTGGCCAGTCGCAGGGCGGTGCGCAGGGCGGCACCGCCCATCTCCCGTAGTGGCTGGCGCACGGTGGTCAGGGGCGGCGATGCCATCTGGGCGAGGTTCGTGTCGTCGAAGCCGACCACGCTCAGGTCTTCGGGAATGCGCAGGCCTCGGCCGCGGGCGGTCTCGATGACACCGAGGGCTATCTCGTCGTTGCCTGCGAAGATCGCTGTGGGCGGCTCCTGCAGGCCGAGTAGCGCCGCGGCGCCGAGCAGGCCGGTCTCGTACGTGAACTCTCCGGGCCGGACATACGCCTCGGGTACCGCCGCTCCTTCCGCCTCCATGGCGGCGCGGTAGCCGTGCATGCGTGCCTGGTTGCACACGGCCATGGCCGGTCCGCCGAGATAGGCGATGCGGCGGTGGCCCAGCGAGAGCAGGTGCCGGGTCGCGGCCAGGCCGCCGGCGAAGTTGGTCGCCCCGACGCTGTGGACCCGGCTGTCCGGCAGGTGCAGCGGGTCCAGCACCACCAGCGGCAGCCCGGCCCGGGCCAGTTCCTTCAGGTGCGCGGCGGTGTACACGCTGGTGACCGCGATGACGGCGCGGCGCCCGGCTGAGACCAGGTCCCGGGCCCAGTGTGGGGCGCGGGACGCCTTACTGATCACCACTGAGGCTCCCAGTTCGGCGGCGGAGTCGATGATCCCTTCCAGGGCTTCGGCCACGTACGACTTCAGGGCACCCTTGAACTGCACCTCGATGGTCGGGCTTTCCAAGGTCTCGGTGTGACGGAACACGGGGGCCAGGTAGTCGTGCTGACTCAGCAGCTCCTGCACGCGTGCACGGGTCTGCGGCGCCACGTCACCGCGACCGTTGACCACTTTGGACACGGTCGCGACGGAGACCCCGGCCGCTTGGGCGATATCCGCCAAAGTGGTGCGCCTGGTGTTCGGTCGCATCGGTCCTCCCAGTTGTACGTCCACCGGTGTGGTGAGCCGCCGGGTGGGCCGGCAACGCGGGTGGAACCGGTCAACCCTATGGCACCTCGGCAGGGAACTCGTCCGCAGGCCGTACCCGGCCGGGACGATCGCCGCCGTGCCCTCCGGTCCGCGTACCGGCCCGGACCGGCACGGGCGGAACCGGATCCCGTCCACCTGGCACGACCCGTGGTGACAGCGCATCAGGCGCAGCCATTCGATCTTCCCCTCTGACCTCATCTCGCAAAACTTCGAAACAGTTTCGGCCTCCGGTCAGGTATCTCGGCAGCCGTTTTTGCCTGATACTACGCAGCTGGATGCTGTCCGATGCCGTGCCTGCACATGTCTTGACAGCGCGTCAGCTCGAAACCTAATTTGCACGACAGAAATCTGGGAAGGCAGTTTCGAAAAGGTTTCACCACGACTCACGAGAAGCCGGTGGCTCTCGAGTGCGGAGAAGATCATGGCGATACCCCTCTCCCGACGTACCCTCCTCGGCCTGGCCGCCGGTGTGCCGGTCTCCGCGGCGCTGGCGGCCTGCGGCTCGTCCGGTCCCGGCAAGAGCGGCGGTGGAGCCACGTACTGGTACCTGAACGGCCAGCCGCAGGAAGGCGTCAGGGCGGGCGCGGTGGACGCGTTCAACAAAGCCCACCCGAAGACGCAGATCAAGGACACCACCTTCCAGAACGACGCGTACAAGACGAAGATCAAGACGGCCATCGGTGCCGGGCAGGCTCCGACCATCATCTGGGGCTGGGGCGGCGGGACGCTGCGCACCTACGTGGAGGCGGGTCAGGTCGAGGACCTCACCTCATGGTTCGACGAACACTCCGAGGTCAAGAAGAGGCTGTTCCCGTCCTCGTTCGCAGCGGCAACCGTCGACGGCAAGATCTATGCGATGCCGTGCGAGACCGTGCAGCCGATCATCCTGTACTACAACAAGAAGGTCTTCGACCGGGTCGGCGTGAAGCCGCCGGAGTCCTGGGACGACATCATGGCGCTGGTCCCCAAGTTCAACGCGAAGGGCATCGCACCGTTCTCCCTCGGCGGTCAGTCCCAGTGGACGAACATGATGTGGCTGGAGTTCCTGTTCGACCGCATCGGCGGTCCCGAGGTGTTCCGGGCCGTCATCGAGGGCGAGAAGAACGCCTGGTCCAACCCGGACGCCATCAGCGCGCTGACCAAGGTGCAGGAGCTGGTCAAGGCCCACGGGTTCATCAAGGGCTTCTCCTCGATCACCGCGGACTCCAACGCCGACCAGGCGCTGCTGTACACCGGCAGGGCCGCAATGATGCTGCACGGCGCCTGGTCGTACGGCATCCAGCAGGCCGACGGAGGGGACTTCGTCTCCAGCGGCGGGCTGGGGTACATGAACTTCCCGCCCGTTGAAGGCGGTAAGGGCGATCCGAGCAACACCGTCGGCAACCCCGCCCAGTACCTGTCCATCTCCTCGAAGGCCGGCGCCGAGGAGAAGAAGGTCGCCAAGGAATTCTTCGCCACCGGCGTCCTGCAGGACGCCGAGGTGAAGCGGTGGGTCGACAACGGGTCGGTTCCCATCCGGCTGGGCACGGAGAAGGTGCTGGCCGCCTCCAAGAGCGCCGAATTCCTCAAGCTCACCTACGACATCGCCAGCAAGGCCAAGACGTTCGGTCAGTCCTGGGACCAGGCGCTGAGCCCGACGGCCGCCGAGACGCTGCTGGACAACATCTCCAAGTTGTTCCAACTGTCCATCTCACCGCAGCAGTTCGCCCGCAACCTCAACGCGGTCATCGGCAAATGAGCGCGCTCACCAGCCATCCGCCGCGCCGCGAACCGCGCAGCATCCTGCCGTGGCTGGCGGCGCCGGCGCTGGTGGTCTTCGTCTGCTTCGCCGTGATTCCGCTCGTCGGCGTCTTCGCGCTGAGCTTCACCACCTGGGACGGGATCGGCGCCATCCACGCGTCCGGACTGACCAGTTGGCGTACGGTCCTCAGCAACCCCGGTCTGCCGCACGCCCTTTGGGTGACGTTCCTTGTGATGATCGTGTCCTGGGCCGTACAGACTCCTCTGAGTATTCTGCTCGGCACCTACATGGCCGGCCGCCAGCGCTACCGTGCGGTCCTGGGCGTCGTGTACTTCATCCCGCTGCTGCTCAGCTCCGCGGCGATCGCGGTGACGTACAAGGCCCTGCTGGACCCGAACTTCGGCCTGGGTGCCGGGCTGAAGATCAGGGCGCTGAGCCAGGACTGGCTGGGGCGGCCCGGGCTCGCCTTCGGCGTCGTCGTCTTCGTCGTCTCCTGGCAGTTCATCCCGTTCCACTCACTGATCTACCAGGGTGGTGTCCAGCAGATTCCGAAGTCCCTCTACGAGGCCGCGCAGTTGGACGGCGCCGGACGGATCCGCCAGTTCCTCAGCATCACGCTGCCCCAGCTGAAGTACACCATCATCACCTCGTCCACGCTGATGGTGGTTGGATCCCTGACCTTCTTCGACCTCATCTGGGTCCTGACCGAGGGCGGTCCCGGAGACGCCACCCGGGTCCTCGCGCTGGACATGTACAAACGGGGCTGGCGGGCCAGCCAGATGGGACCGGCAAGCGCCATCGCGGTCATCCTGGTCCTGGTGGGCCTCGCCCTCGCCCTGCTGCTGCGCCGGCTCGGAGGCCGGGACGCCGGTGCGAGCCAACTCGAGGGGGTCTGACGTGACCACCACGCTCACCGAGGCACAGCAATCGAAGGGGGTTGCCCGACGCGAGCGGCAACGCCACTCCCGTCCGGCGGCCCGCCGGCGCAACTGGGTCGCCGGCCTGGCCGGGTGGCTCTGGCTCGTCGTCGTGGCCGTACCCCTGTACTGGATTCTCATCACCAGCCTCAAGGTCCAGAGCCGCTACTACACGAGCAATCCGCTGGTGCCTTCGAGCGATCCCACACTGGACAACTACCGGCTGGTCATCGAGTCCGACTTCATCCGCTACTTCGTGAACAGCGTCGTGGTCACCGTCGGCGCCGTGGTGCCGGCGGTCGCGTTCTCCTTCATGGCCGCATACGCGATCGTACGAGGCGTGCGTATGCGGGTCCTGCGCGCGGTGAACGGGCTGTTCCTCATGGGCCTGGCCATCCCGCTGCAGGCAACGGTGATCCCGGTCTACCTGATCATCATCAAACTGCATCTGTACGACAGTCTGCCGGCGCTGATCCTCCCTTCGATCGCCTTCGCCATCCCGCTGTCCGTGCTGGTGCTCGCGAACTTCCTCCGCGACATACCCAAGGAACTGTTCGACTCGATGCGGGTGGACGGCGCCACCGAATGGACGGCCCTGTGGCGGCTGGCGGCACCGCTCACCCGACCGGCCATCCTCACCGTGACCATCTTCAACGGACTGACCATCTGGAACGGGTTCCTGCTGCCCCTGATCCTCACCCAGAGCCCTGAACGCCGGACCCTGCCGCTCGCACTGTGGACCTTCCAGGGCCAGTACGGCGTCAACGTCCCTGCCGTTCTCGCCGCCGTCGCCCTCACCACACTGCCCGTCCTGGTGCTGTACGCGTTCGGCCGCCGCCAGATGCTGAGCGGCCTGACCGCAGGATTCAGCCGTTGATCGACGCAGACCGCCTGGACGCGATCTGTCCCGCCTCGAGTCCTGCCCGTCTGCCTGTTCGCCCAACGCGCCCTGGTCCAGGGCCCGACGGGCGTGGGAGGAAAGTGAAAGCCACCGTGGCCGCTGAGAACATCCCCGCAATCCCCCTCTGGAAGGACCCCGCCCTTCCCGTCGCCGCGAGAGTCGACGCCCTGATCGACGCGATGACCCTTCAGGAGAAGACCGCCCAGCTGTACGGAGTATGGGTGGGCGCCTCCGACCAGGGCGGTGAGGTGGCTCCCCATCAGCACGACATGGAGGAGGCCGTCGATCTCGACGCGCTCCTGCCCACCGGACTGGGGCAGCTGACCCGGCCCTTCGGCACGGCCCCCGTCGACCCCGCCCTGGGGGCGCTCTCCCTGGCCCGCACCCAGTCCCGTATCGCCGCCACGAACCGCTTCGGCATCCCCGCTCTCGCGCATGACGAGTGTCTGGCCGGCTTCGCGGCCTGGGGGGCGACGGCCTACCCCGTGCCGCTGTCCTGGGGTGCCACCTTCGACCCGGACACCGTGCGGCGCATGGCCGCCGCCATCGGCCGCGACATGCGGGCCGTCGGCGTCCACCAGGGGCTCGCGCCCGTCCTTGACGTCGTGCGCGACGCCCGCTGGGGCCGCGTCGAGGAGACCATCGGCGAGGACCCTTACCTCGTCGGCACCGTCGGGACGGCGTACGTGCAGGGCCTCGAGTCCGCCGGGATCGTCGCCACCCTCAAGCACTTCGCCGGCTACTCGGCCTCCCGCGCCGGCCGTAACCTCGCCCCCTCCTCCATGGGCCCGCGCGAGCGCGCCGACGTTCTGCTGCCTCCCTTCGAGATGGCGATCCGCGAAGGCGGCGCCCGGTCGGTGATGAACGCCTACACCGACACCGACGGCATGCCCTCCGCGGCCGACGGGGACCTGCTCACCGGGCTGCTGCGCGACACGTGGGGCTTCGACGGCACCGTCGTCGCCGACTACTTCGCCATCGCCTTCCTGAAGACCCTGCACGGCGTCGCAGCCGACTGGGCCGGCGCCGCCGGCACGGCGCTGCACGCGGGCATCGACGTCGAACTGCCCAACGTCAAGACATACGGCGCGCCGCTGACCGAGGCCGTCGCCGACGGCCGCATACCGGAAGCGTGGGTCGATCGGGCCCTGCGCCGGGTACTCACCCAAAAGGCGACGCTCGGCCTGCTCGACAAGGACTGGAACCCCGTGCCGGCCGCGCTCGACGGGGCCGACCTGGACGACGCGGCCGCCCTGCGCGGCAAGGTCGACCTGGACCGGCCCGAAAACCGCCAACTGGCCCGCGAGATCGCCGAGAAGGCGGTCGTCCTGCTCAGCAACGACGGCATCCTGCCGCTCGAGCGGCCGCGCCGCATCGCCCTGCTCGGTCCCAACGCCGACGAGCCCACCGCGGTGCTGGGCTGCTACTCCTTCCCGCAGCACATCGGTGTCCGCCACCCCGGCACCCCGGTCGGCATCGAACTGCCCACGCTGCACGACACGCTCGCCGCGGAATTTCCCGACGCCGAGATCACCCTCGTCCGCGGCACCGGAATCCACGACGGAGATCTCTCCGGCATCCGCGAGGCCACCCAGGTGGCACACGAGGCCGACGTCGCCGTGGTGGTGCTCGGTGACCGAGCCGGCCTCTTCGGGCAGGGCACCAGCGGCGAGGGATGCGACGTCGACGCGCTGGCTCTGCCCGGCGCGCAGCAGCAACTGCTCGACGCCCTGCTCGACTTGGGGACACCCGTGGTCACCGTGCTGCTCGCGGGGCGGCCGTACGCCCTCGGCCGCGCCGTGGAGGAGTCCGCCGCGATCGTGCAGTCCTTCTTCCCGGGTGAGGAGGGCACGCACGCGATCGCCGGAGTGCTCAGCGGCCGGATCAATCCCTGCGGACATCTCCCGGTCAGCGTGCCGCGCGGGCCGGGCTCCCAGCCGGTCACGTACCTCGGGGCGCGGCTCGCGCACGCCAGCGAGGTGTCCAACATCGACCCGACCCCGGCGTTCGCCTTCGGCCACGGCCTGTCCTATACGCGGTTCGACTGGACGGACCTGACGGTGGAGGTCCAGGAGGCTTCGACGGACGGCGAGTTCGCCCTCTCCCTCACCGTCCGCAATTCGGGCGGGCGGTCCGGAACCGAGGTCGTCCAGCTCTATCTGCACGACCCGGTGGCCTCCGTCGTCCAGCCGGTGCAGCGCCTCGTCGGCTACACCCGGGTCGAGTTGGAGCCGGGCGAGGCCCGCCGCGTCCATGTCACCCTCCCGGCCGACCTCGCCTCCTTCACCGGACGCGACTGTCGGCGCGTCGTCGAACCGGGCGAGTTGGAGGTGCGGTTGGCGGCCTCCAGCGCGGACACGCGCCTGACGGCCACGGTCACACTGACCGGAGCGGAGCGCCACGTGGATCACACGCGGCGCTTGCACACCACGTTCCGGCAGGAGCCGGTCGCCCGGGCATGAGTCGGGTGTGCACAGCGCACGTCGCGGCAGCGGCAGCGCTGCGCACACGGGACCGCGCAACCAGGCGCCCGGTCAGCTCACAGCACGCCGCGCTGGGCGAGGTTGCGCATCAGCGCTCCTACGCCGAACGTCCACGGCGTGGCCTGCTCGCTGGGAACGACGGTGTTGACCAGAGTGCCGAGCAGCGGGCTGGAGATCCGCACGATGTCCCCGTATTCGTGGGTGAAGCCCGCGCCGAGTGCCTGTCGGTCCTCGGTGGGGGCGAACAGCGTTCCGGTGAACAGCACGAAGCCGTCCGGGTATTGATGGTGCGGACCGTGCGTGGCGGCCACCAGGTCCAGTACGTCGCGGCTGATCTCGCGCATGGAACTGATGCCGTGAAGGACGTAGCCGTCGGTGCCGTCGACCCGCAGGTCGATGTCGAGCCCGCGTACGGCGTCGAGGCCGAAGCCGTCGTCGAGCAGACGGATGAACGGGCCGATCGCGCAGGAGGCGTTGTTGTCCTTCGCACGGGACAGCAGCAGGGCGCTGCGTCCCTCGATGTCGCGGAGGTTGACGTCGTTGCCGAGCGTCGCGCCGCGTACCCGGCCGAACGAGTCCACGACGAGGACGAGCTCGGGCTCGGGGTTGTTCCACACCGAGGCGCCGAGCACTCCGATGTCGGCGCCGGTGCCGACTGCGGACAGCACCGGGGCCTTGGTGAACACCTCCGGGTCCGGCCCGATCCCGACCTCCAGATACTGCGACCACAGCCCTTCTGCGACCAGCAGTTCCTTGGCCCTTTCCGCTTGCGGCGATCCGGGACGGATGCCGTCGAGCGCGCCGCCCACCACGTGCCCGACGCGCTCCCGCACCCGGGCGGCCTGCGCCGGATCGCCGCCCGTGCGCTCTTCGATGACACGCTCCAGAAGGCTCCGCGCGAAGGTGACACCCGCGGCCTTGATCACCTGCAGGTCGATGGGGGCGAGCAGATGCGGAACGTCACGGCGGCCGGTCGGTGCTTCCAGCAGTTCGTCCAGGCGCCAGGACCGTCGGCCCTCGGCCTCGCGGACGACGGTCGCCGCGTCGTCACGTTCCAGCAGGTCGGAGACGGTGGGTGCGACGGCCGTCAGGTCGACGACCCGCTCGCCGCGGACGGCGGCCACACACGGTCCGTCCCATTCCGGGTCGTGGACGCGCGCGACGAGGGTGGCACGGGCGGCGTCCTCCGGCAGGACGGAGCGAGGTGTGAGGGCCGGACGAGGGCGCGCTGCTGCCGATTCCACGGTCGATGCTCTCCTGGATTCGAGGGGTTCGGGCACCGGGGGGACTCAGTGGGAGTCGCGGGGGACGGTGTGGCCGCGGCTTCCGCGCAGGAAGCCGAAGTCGGCTCCCTGGTCGGCCTGTTGCACGTTCTGGGTGTAGAGCCAGGCGTAGCCGCTGGTGTGCCGTTCGGCGGGTGCCCTCCACGCTTGCCGGCGCCGGGCGAGTTCGGTGTCGTCCACGTCCAGGCGCAGGGTGCGGTTCGGGACGTCGAGGACGACGGGGTCACCGTCCCGCACCAGGGCGAGCGGTCCGCCGACGGCAGCCTCGGGCGCCACGTGCAGGACCACCGTCCCGTACCCGGTGCCGCTCATCCGGCCGTCGCAGACGCGCACCATGTCCGTGACGCCGGCCTTCAGCAGCTTGGCAGGCAGCGGGACGTTGGAGACCTCGGGCATGCCGGGGTAGCCCCTGGGACCGGCGTTGCGGATGACGATGACCGTGTTCTCGTCGACGTCGAGTTCCGGGTCGTCGGCCACCTCGTGGTAGGCCTCGGGGGAGTCGAAGACGCGGGCGGGACCGCGGTGGGTGAGCAGGTGGGGTGAGGCCGCGGACTGCTTGATCACCGCACCGTCGGGGCAGAGGTTGCCGCGCAGGACGGCCGTACCCGTGCCGGCCGGCTGGAAGGGGGCGTCGAGGCCGGTGATGACGTCGGAGTTGACGCACTCGGCCTGCTCGGTGTTCTCGGCGATGCTGCGTCCGGTGACCGTGATCGGCTCGCGGTGAAGCAGCTTGCCGCGGAGCAGTTCGGCCATGACGGCGGGCAGGCCGCCCGCGTAGCAGAAGTCCTCCATGAGGTACTTGCCGCTGGGCATCAGGTTGACCAGGGTCGGCACCGCGCGGACCAGGTCGTCGAAGTCCTGCAGGCTCAGGTCGACGCCGACGCGTCCGGCGATGGCGGTGAGATGGATGATGGCGTTCGTGGAGCCGCCGATTGCGGCGTTGACCCGGATGGCGTTCTCGAACGCCTCCCTGGTGAGGATCTGAGAGGGGCGCAGCTCCTCCTCCACCATCCGCACGATGCGCTGCCCCGCCGCCTGCGCGATCTCCATCCGCCGGGAGTCGACCGCGGGCCAGGCGGCCGAGCCCGGCAGCTGCATGCCGAGCGCCTCGGCCATGCAGGCCATGGTCGAGGCGGTCCCCATCGTCATGCAGTGCCCGTTGGAACGGGCCATGCATCCTTCCGCGAAGAAGCACTCCTCCTCGGTCATCCGGCCGGTCTTCAGGTCCTCCTCGAACTTCCACACATGGGTGCCGGAACCCACGTCCTGGCCCCGGTACTTGCCGTTGAGCATCGGCCCGCCGGTGACCATGACGGCGGGCAGGTCGACGCTCGCGGCGCCCATGAGCATGGCGGGGGTCGTCTTGTCGCAGCCGGACAGCAGCACGACACCGTCGAGCGGATTGGCCCGGATCAGCTCCTCGACCTCCATGGCCATGAGGTTGCGGTACAGCATGGCGGTGGGGCGCATCAGGGTCTCGCCGGTGGCCATGGTGGGGAACTGGAGCGGCAGGCCGCCCGCCTGCCACACACCGCGCTTGACGGCTTCGGCGACGCGCGTCAGATGGGCGTTGCACGGGGCGAGTTCGGAGGCGCTGGTCGCGATGCCGATGACCGGGCGCCCGTCGAACACCTCGTGCCCGAACCCCTGGTTGCGCATCCAGGAGCGGTACACCATCCCGCTGCGGCCTCGTGCGCCGAACCACGCCTGGCTGCGGCGGCTCTTGTTCTGACCGTCGGTCATGTGACACTCCCGTGGCTCTCGCGTCGTCCGCCTGTGCAATGGGGTGATGTCGGTGAGGGCCCGTAGGCCGTACCCTGGGACTCAATCATTAAATGATTGGATGAATGGCGTCCAGGGGGTGAGCAGCGACCGTGGTGCACTTTCGGACCATGCACCAGCGCGTGGTCGACGAGCTCGGGCGGCACATCGTGGGGGGCGTGTGGCAGCCGGGGGACCCGTTGCCGGTCGAGGAGGCGCTCGCCGCCGAGATCGGTGTCAGCCGCGGCGCGTTGCGGGAAGCGGTCAAGGCGCTGGTGTCCAAAGGGATGCTGCACGTACGCCCGCGCACCGGCACACGCGTGCTGCCCCCGGAGCACTGGAACCACCTGGACCGTGACGTGCTGCGCTGGAAACAGGCCGAGGACGCCACCGCTCTGCTGAGCGACACGGGCGAACTGCGCCGGATCGTCGAGCCCGAGGCGGCCCGGCTCGCCGCCGAACGGGCCGGACCCGACACCGTACGAGTTCTGTACGACGCGCTGGCGGCCATGGAGGTCTCGGCGGGGAACCCCGGCCGCAGCGGTTACGTCGAGGCCGACATCGCCTTCCACCGTGCCCTGCTCGACGCCAGCGGCAACCGTCTCCTCGGCTCACTGGGCCGCGCCATCGACATCGCGCTGGAGCACAGTTTCCTCGTCAGCACCCAGACGCCCGGTGCGGTGGAGGCCTCGCTGCCGGGGCACCGAGCCGTTGTGCAGGCCGTCGAGGCCCGTGATCCGGCAGGCGCGGCGGCCGCCGTACTGGCCATCATCGAGGCCGCCGAACAAGAGATCGCCCGGTCGCCCGGACTGCCGAGCGACGCCGTATGAACTGTGACGGCTGAGACCCTGCGGTGCCACGTGCGAGAACACGTAAGCGGTCGACGTCAACGGGACCTTTGCCAGGCCATCAGGAAGGAGAGGGACAGTGAGCACAGAACCCATACGATTCGGCATCGTGGGCAGTGGCTGGCGGGCGGAGTTCTTCGTTCGGCTGGCCAGGGCACTGCCCGAACGCCTGGCGGTGGCCGGGGTGGTGACTCGCTCCGCCGAGCGCATGGCCCGAATAGCGGCGGAATGGGGTGTGCCGGCCTTCCGCACGGTCGACGAACTACACACCACACGGCCGGAGTTCGTGATTCCGTCGGTTCCGTGGGACACCACGCCGCTGGTCGTACGCGAACTCGTCGCGCATGAGGTGCCAGTCCTCGCCGAGACGCCGCCGGCACCTGATACGACTGGGCTGCGGGACTTGTGGGATGCCGTGGGGGCTGCGAGACGTGCCGGGGGCGGCGCGCTGGTGCAAGTGGCGGAGCAGTACACCCTGATGCCCGGCCACGCGGCTCGTCTTGCTCTGGTGAGAGATGGAGTGATCGGCGACGTCACGTCCGTGCAGGTGTCCTCGACCCACATGTACCACGCGATGTCGCTGATCCGGCACACCCTGGGCGTCGGTTGCGAGCCTGCGACGGTGACGGCTCGCGTCTTCACCGCCCCTCTCGCCGATCCGCTCTCTCCGGACGGCTGGTCGGGCGATCTGACGCCCAAGGACGCCGTCACCACCCTGGCCCTCCTGGACTTCGGCGGGGCTCGTACGGCCCTGTACGACTTCACGGAAAACCAGTGGTGGAATCCACTGCGGGCCCGCCGGATCGTGGTGCGTGGATCGCTCGGTGAGATCGTGGACGACACCGTGGTGCGGATGGCTGATCCGCGCACGCCGGTCGAGTCGACGCTGATGCGTCGCCGCACCGGCACGGACCTCAATCTCGAAGGGGCCGAGGTGCATCACATCTCCTTCGACGGAAGGGTGGTCTGGCGCAACGATCACCTCGGCGCGAGTCTGTCCGAGGACGACCTGGCCGTCGTGGATCTGCTGTGCCGTACGGGCACTTGGGTGCGGGACGCCGGTCCGGAACCGTATCCACTGGCCGAAGGCTGCCAGGACCATCTGCTCGCCTTGGCGTGTGAGGAATCGGCACGTACGGGGGAGCCCGTGACGACCAAGGTGGAGGCATGGGGAGCATGACGCCTCTTCACGCCAACCCTCTGTTCGCCAGACTCGCGGATGCGCAACGCATTCTCGTTGCCGGTGCGGGCGGCGGTTTCGACATCTACGCAGGATTGCCGTTGGCCCTGTCCCTTCTGCACGAAGGCAAAGAGGTGTACCTGGCCAACCTGTCCTTCAGCGCTCTCGAAGGCCTTTCACTCGACCACTGGGTCGCTCCCGACCTGGCCGCCGTCACCGCCGAAACCAGCCTTCATCAAAGCTATTTCCCGGAGCGCACACTCGCCCAGTGGCTCACCCGGCACGGCTATCCGTCCACGGTCTACGCCTTCCCCCAGACCGGTGTACAGCCGCTGCGCGCCGCCTATCAGGCGCTGATCGAGCGGCACGCGGTCGACGCCGTCGTTCTCGTCGACGGCGGTACCGACATCCTCTTGCGCGGTGACGAGGCCGGGCTCGGCACCCCGGAGGAGGACATGGCCAGCGTGGCGGCGCTGGCCGCGCTCAGCACCGTCCCGACCCGGCTCGTGGTGTCGGTCGGCTTCGGTGTGGACGCCTACCACGGCGTGAACCACGTCCAGGTTCTCGAGAACATCGCCGCCCTTGACCGCGACGGTGCCTATCTCGGCGCGTTCTCGATACCTCGCGCGAGCCGTGAGGGCGCCCTGTACGTCGAGGCGGTGGCCCACGCGCAAGAGCACGTCCCGGACCACCCCAGCATCGTCAACGGTTCCATCGCTGCGGCCGTCCAGGGCGCCTTCGGGGACGTCCGGTTCACCGAGCGGACGCGGGGCAGCGAGTTGTTCGTGAACCCGTTGATGGCGTTGTACTTCGCCTTCGAACTTCCTGGCCTGGCGGCACGATGCCTGTATCTGGATCGCATCGAGGACACCCATCTGATGCGCCAAGTCCACTCCCGCATAGCCGAGTTCCGCGAGTCCGTCGTGACCCGGCCACCTCGTCGCTTTCCCCACTGACTCCTTCTCGCGAGTGAGGGCCGTCGGGCCGAGTTCCTGGCTGGGGGCGCTGGATCTGCGTCGTTTCTCCCGGCAGCTCCGGCAGGTGATCGCCGGTCGTAGCTCTGGTGAAAGTGTCACCGGGCGCGGGGTGATGGTGCGTGGGGTGCAGTGTGGCCCGGTGGTGGGGGTCAAGGGTGGTGGCGCCAGCGGCCTTCGGTGAGGACGTCGAGTTCGTCGTCCGCGACGTGGAGGGCGGTGTCGTCGTCGATGAAGTAGATGGGGAAGTCGGCTCGAGCGCTGATGCGGTCGGCCCAGGCGTCGTCGCGTTCGGGGAAGTCGGGGGAGTACAGGTGGGGTTTCAGGTACCAGTCGAAGAGACCGAACGGAGGCTGGAGGGTCGTGGCGCCGAGGGCGTGGAGGTCTGCGGTGTCGCCGATGACGTCGGCGGAGTGCGCGGTGAGGTTCCGGCTGAAGATCATTGATCCGGCGCTGACGCCCACGTAGACCCGGTCCTGCAGCGCGGTGAGGAAGGCGTCGGCGAGGTGGTTGCCCGTGATGCTGCGGGCGAGGTGGTAGTGGTTGCCGCCCCCGACATAGATGACGTCGGCGCGGTGCAGCCGGTCGAGGATCATCTGGCGGGGCAGGCCGTTGAGTTCCAGGATGTCGAACTGGCGCCAGCCCAGGCCGTGCAGCCGGTTGATGTGCTCGACGACCCAGCCGTGGTCTCCGGACTCGGCGAGGGACGCGGTGGGAATGTAGACGAGGTTCGCCGATCCGAACGGCTTTCCCAGCATGTCCCGCAGAGCGCCGAGGAGGGTGTCGTTGCGCAGGCCGCTGGAAGTCAGCAGAAGGTTCATCGGGCGAGCCAAGCACGGCGGACGGGCGCGCGCAACGAACCCCGGGGTCCCGCGATCGCCGTCGCCGCCTCGCGTGGGCGGGGCTCGCCGCGCTCGTTGTCGTTGATCGGCGCAGTGCGCCTGGGGTCGGCCGATGCGTTGCTGTCCGCCCCGGACTGGACGTGCCGGACTGTCGGCGCCGTCCTGGCACTGATCGTGGTGTGGAACTCGTGGCCGTCCTGGTCGTGGGCCGCCGCTGTCGCCGGCGAAGTCGGCGACGCGCCTGACGAGATGTACCGCGTCGATCGTCCTCGCGCCCCCGGACCGACCGGCCGTGAGGAGAGTGCAGCCACTCTCGTCCCGTGGCGCCAAGCTGATCAGGACGATTGCTGCGAGCGCTGCCGCCCGGCACTATGCGACAAGCCGCGCGGGCGGAGTGACGCGCCGTTCGGCACGACCCGCCCACCTGCGCCGGCCGTCGAGATCCGCGGCCAACTCATTGAGGCCCGGACCGGCCCAGCGCCGGGGCGATGACAGACCACGGCCGCGTAGTGGAGAGCAGAGGCGGTCGTTTCCGCTGTTGGTGCACACCTCCGAGCCGGCGCCAGCTTCGGAGGCCCCGAGGCTGGCCCCAAGAATCCGGCCGGGGGATCTCGTCCAGTCGCCTTTCAGTGGGCGAGCAGCATGCAGCGGGCCAGGCGGGTGGTCTCTCGGGTGGCGGGTGACAGCACCGCTCCGCGGCGCCTGATGACGGCGATCGTGTCTCCCGTGCCCCCAGGAGTGGTGTGACGTCGAGGCCCTCGGCGTGGATGGGCAGGACCACCAGGACCGCGTCCGCACGCCGTGCTACCTCGCCCATACGGAATGGCCCGGGTTCGGCCGATAGTTGAACGTGTTCAAATATGATGAGAGCATCGTGCTCGACGGCTTTGAGGGGGCAACGATGAAGCACAAGCCGGCGCGTGAGTGGGCGACGACAGCAGGAGAGTCCGCCGGGCTTGTCTCCATGTGCGTGCTGTGGGCGGCGGTGGTTGCTGTCAGCCCGTGGCTGCCAGAGGTCGTGGGCATCCTGGACCTGTCGGGTGTCAGTGTCTTTCTGAGTATGCTGATCTGCGGCGTTGTGTCCTCTTTGTTGTTGGGGGTGCTCCTCGGGCGCGCTCGTGCCTGCCGCCTGCTGGCAACGTGCGGCGCTGCGGGGCCGTGCCTTTGGATTCTCGACCTCACGGTCCTCAGCGATCCCGACGTCCACTCGTCAGACGCGGTGGCTGTCGCTTTCGCGGGAGTTTTGGGCCTGGTGCTCGTCATCGCCCCGCTGATGGCGGGTGCGGTGGCAGGTCGCTTTTGCCGTCGCCCACGTGCGGCTCAATGAGTGAGCAACGACTGTGCGGCAGGGCCTCGGTGTGGGCTCCATCGAGCCCGCGGCGGTTCGTCGCGAAGGGTGCGGGGATGCCGGCCCGGAGGCCGCCGGTTGCTCGCCCTCCGGCGCATCCGCCGCGGCGTGGCTTTGCCCGTAGACGCTATTGGGTCCGCGACCTCCGATACTCCTCGACCACCAGGTCGGTCAGCTCGGCCACCGACGTTTCCGACGTGCGCCTGTCGAAGGTGATCTCGCCGTGCTGGAGCAGGTTGATCCGGTCGCAGACCTCGAAGACCTGGGCGTAGTTGTGGGCGATGATGATGACGGAGACCTCGCCGCGGGCCTTGAGGTCGTTGACCAGGTCGAGGATGAGTGCGCCTTCCTTGGCGCCCATCGCGGCCAGGGGCTCGTCGAGAAGGAGGACTTTGGCCTCGGAATAGACCGAGCGGGCCACGGCGATGGCCTGGCGCTGGCCGCCGGAGAGCTTGGCGACCTCGACGTCGACCGACGGGATGTTCACTCCCATCTCGTCCAGGTGCTCCTGGGCGATCCTGCGCATCGCGCGGTTGTGCAGCAGCCGGGTGGGGTGGACTATCTCCCGGTTCAGGAACATGTTGTGATAGACCGTCAGTTCGTTCACCAGCGCCAGGTCCTGGTACACCGCGTCGATGCCGAGCGAGCGGGCATGGTCGACCGACTTGAGCGTCACCTCCTCGCCGTTCAGGAGGATGCGGCCGGCGTCGGGCCGGTGGAAGCCGCAGAGGATCTTCAACAGGGTTGATTTTCCAGCGCCGTTGTCACCGACGAGGGCGAGTACCTCACCTTTGTTCAGGTGCAGGTTCACGTCCCGCAGCGCAGTGACCGCGCCGAAGCCCTTGGCCATGTGCTCCACGGAGAGCGCCGGTTTAGACGTCGGTGCCGGTGTCGGTGTCGGCTCGTCCATCCCGCTCATCCCGCTCGTCTCACTCATCGGCGGCCAGCCCTTCGCAGTCTGGTCAGGTGCACGTTGAGCACCATGGAGAGGATGATCGCCGCGCCGAGGATGATGTTGAACGGGTTGGCGTTGATGCCGATGAGGTTGAATCCGTTGCGCAGCTCCGCGAGCACGAGTGCGCCGAGCAGCGCACCGATGACCGTCCCCGAGCCACCGGCCAGCGCCGTACCGCCGATGACGGCGGCGGAGACGGCGGTGAACATCGGGGACGCGCCGTCCGCACCCGCAGAGGTCGGGTCGATCGAGTCGACGCGGAAGGCTTCGAGGAGGCCGGCGAAGGCCCCCAGGGCGCTGGTGGCCATGAAGTTGCCGAACTTGATGCGGCCGGTCCTGATGCCGGCCTCGCTCGCGCCGAGCGGATTGCCGCCGGTCGCGATCGTGTACAGGCCCCAGCGTGAACGGGTGAGTACCACGTGGAAGTACGCGACGATGATCAGGCACCAGATCAGTTCCGACCAGTCCGACTGCCCGAACCAGCCACGCACCCCGTGTGCCGCCTCGGGGATCTGCGCCGGGTACGCGTGCGACGTGGTCAGCATGATGCCCAGGATGAGGAAGAGCATGCCGAGCGTGGCGACGAACGACGGCACCTTGAGCACGACCACCACGAAGCCGTTGACGAGACCGATGACGGCGCCGGCCAGTACTGAGCCGATGATCGCGACGATCGGGTACGTGCCGTAGTAGTCGATCATGTAGTGCATCAGGAACGGCGACAGCGCGAAGACGGCGCCCACCGACAGATCGATCTCCCCGCTCACCAGCAGCAGCACCATGCCCGCCGCGATGATCGCGTACGGTGCCGTCTGCTGGGAGAGGTTGACCAGGTTGTTGCGGGCGAGGAAGTCCGAGTTGTTGGACCAGAAGTACAGCAGCAGGGCCACCGCGACGATGAAGATGGTGGCCTCGCGGCGGACGACGAACGCCTCGAAGGCCAGACGCAGCGGGCCGTGCCGTCGCACCGGCGGGGTGCCGGCCGTGGTGGTCTTCCCGTCGATCGCGTCCCTCACGGCCCGCTCGCTCATGCGTGTGCGATGGGGCCGGAGCGCTTGACCAGCTGCTGCTTCGTGCTGGAGCCCTCGAACCGGGTCTTGGTCTGCAGATACGGGTCGACGTTGTCCTTGGTCACGAAGAGCAGGCCGGTATCGGTGACGCTCGGGATCACCAGTCCGCCGGAGAGCTTGTACAGCCACAGGTAGAGCACGCTCAAGAAGCCCTGCAGATACGGTTGTTGGTCGATGGTGAAGTCGAGGTCACCCGCTTTGATCGCCGTGAGGGTGTTCGGGTTCAGGTCGAAACCGCCCGCGACCACACCCTTCTTCTTGAGGCCGTACTTCTTCACGACCTTGCCGACGCTCTCCGTCGAGCCCGCGTCGACCGCGAACAGGCCCTTGAGGTCCTTGTGTCCGCTGACATACGCGTCGATGGTCGACAGCTCCTGAGGAAGCTCCGCACCGCTGGCGACCGACTTGAAGTTGATCGACTTGCCGGATGCCTTGATCGCGTCGGTGGCCCCATCGATCCGCGGCTGGATGTTGAGCGCGCCCGGGGTGGCGATGAACCCGACCGCATCCCCGCCGGCAGGCATCAACGAGGCGATACGGCGGCCCAGTTCGACCCCGGACTGGTAGAGGTCCTGCCCGACGTAACAGAGCCGGCTCGTCCCCGGATCCCCTTTCGCCCCGTCCGCGTTGTACGAGATGGTCGGGATTCCGGCGTTCAGGGCTTTGCCGACGGGCGACGTGAAGGCGTTCTTGTCGACGACCGCTATGGCGATGCCGTCCGCCTTCGCGGAGACGGCCGAGCTCATCGCGCTGACCATCTCCGGGACGCTCGAGTCCTTCGAACCGGTCCACTGGAACGAGGCGGCCAGGAGCGCGCAGGCGTCCGCTGCGCCGTATTGCGTCGGCGTGAAGAACGGGTTCGTCGTGACGTGGTTGACGAACACGAACTTCCACTTCGGCGTCTCCGGGAAGTCGCCGACGCCGTTGCCCGATTTGTTGCTGTCGCTCTTGTTGTCGGCTGAGCAGGCGGACAGCAAGGCCGCCGCGGCGGCCGAGGCGCTCAGCATTCCGGCGCCGCTCAACAGTCGCCGCCTGGCCAGCCCGTTCAGGCTGAGCGTTTCGACGGCCTCTTCCACCTGCGGATCGATCTTCTTCATGATCACTCCGGCGCGCTCGGCCCATGCTGCCCGATATTTCGAACGGCGTTCGGCATGTTTAGTGGGGCTGAACGTAGGACTGGCCTGATTGGTCGTCAAGGCCCTCGGCGGGCTACGGTTTCGTCAATATTTGTACGTAGATCGTCTGCCCTGACTTGCCTATGCCGGGGCCGGCGTCGTCATCGGTCAGGGGCTGGCTTTGGCCTCGGGATAGTGCCGGCGGAGCACGGAAAGGCCGATCGCCGCCCGCCGTACCCGCTCGCGTGCGGTCGCGACGGCCACGTCGGCAAGGTGCGCTCCGGAGGGATACAGCGACGGCGCGTTCCGTACCGTGAACTTGAGGTGGACGGGCGCCGCCACGCGCACGAGGGCCGGGATCTCGTAGTAGCGGACCACGCCGCCGAAGTCGTCGGCGCCCTCCACGTAGACGTCCAGAGGCGCGTCGACCGCGCGTCGGATCGCCGCGATCTGGGCGAGGGTGAGATCGATCGGCAGGTTGATCGTGGTGACCCCGAGGTCCTCAAGGACCCGTGCGGCCGCGGGATTGGCCGTCGGCATCGATATCGACGCCTTGATCTCCAGGTCCGGCGGCAGGTCGCCGGACTGCCGCATGCGGCCGAGGACCCACAGCTGGCCGACGTCGGCCACGAGCACGCTGCGCACGCCGAGGTCGCAGCCCCGGATGACGTCCTCGACCCCGTACGCGAGTTGGTCGGCACCGCGTAGCACCGCCGCCGCACCGCCACCCGCGGCGGAGGTGGCCTGGATGCCGATGTCCCAGCCGCCGCGTGGTCCGACGAAGAGGCAGACCTCCACGTCGCGTTCGCGGCCGAGCGCCACCATCTGCTCGATCTCCGCGTCGGACAGCAGCATCATGCCGCTGCCTTGGCTGATGCGGTGTATCCGAATCCCGTGCCGCTCGGCCTCGTGCATCACCGCCTGGAACGGGCCCGGGCCTTCGACCGACGGGATCTCGACCCGGTACTGCGCGCCGTCCGGGAAGCGCTTGTCCGAGCCGGGCAGTTCCCCGAGATCCCGCTCCGGCAGCCCGAGTGCGGACAGCGACCGCCGCGACCTTTCCATCCCGTCCATCCGGACCTTCTTCCGGTCGATATCTCGAACTTTGTTCGGCATCGCTGTGGTTGGACGGTAGGCAGCCGACGACGGTCCGTCAACGGCCGATTGAGGCTTCTGCGGGGCGGGCCTGCGGCAGTGGGGATCGCCCTACCGACGTCGCACGGCTTGGCGCCCCGTGCGACGGGATGCGTGCCGACCGTGCCGACGCGGTCGGCCGGGCTTCGTCTCAAGCGCGCCGTTCTTCCTGCTCCTGGCGGCCCCGTTCCGTCACGCGCGCGCCCTGATCTGGGCGTGAAGATCGGCGGTGCCGGGTCAGCGGTGGGTGAGAACGACGCTCGACGCGAGCTCGGTCAGTCGTTCGCGCTCGGATGCGGTGAGCCCGTCAGTCAGTGCGGCAATACGCCTGCCGACCTCGGCGGTACCCCAGTCGGCGAGGTCTTTGCCTTTGTCGGTCAGGGAGGCCAGCACCGCGCGGCCATCGTGCGGAGAGGGTGAGCGCTGCACCAGGCCGCGCTTCTCGGCGCGGGTGACCAGACCCGTCATCGAGGATTTGTCGAGGCCCAGAACGGCGGCCAGTTCGAGCATGCCGGCGGTGCGTCCCCGGAGTACTCCCAGCAGCCGGACCTGGATGACCGACATCTCCTTCTCGGCGCCCACCTCGGCCAGAACCCGATTGACCAGGAAGGACAGCTGCACAAGGGCGTCCACCGTATTGAGCGGGACGTCGTCGGCGGCCATGTCGGGCGGCGCATGATCGGGGGCCATGTGTGCAGTTTAGCTTGCACTAGTACGCGGCACGAACTAAGTTGAAGATAGTATGTGACACAAACTAAATCGGATGGAGCTCTTCAATGCATGCTGCGGTAGTTCGCTCGTTTGGTGCTCCGCCACGCTATGAGCAGTTCTCCGACCCTGTGGCTCACGGCAAGGATGAGGTGGTCGTCGACGTCGTTGCTGCCGGACTCCACCCCCGGGTGCGCTCACAGGCGGATGGCTCGCACTACACCAGCACCGGGCAACTCCCGCTGATACCAGGGATGGACGGTGTCGTCCGGGGGCCCGACGGTCGCCTTCGCTACACGATTCTCGACGACACGTCCCTCGGGACCCTGGCGGAGCGCACTGTCATGGACCCTGATCGCAGCATCGTGCTGCCCAAGCACGCCGACCCGGTCCTGGTCGCCGCGGCCATGAATCCCGCCATGTCCTCCTGGGTCGCCCTGCGCCGCCGCATCGACTTCAAGCGGGGCCAGAGTGTGCTCATCCTGGGCGCCACCGGCAATGCGGGGCGCATGGCAGTCCAGGTCGCCAAGAAGCTCGGCGCCGCCCACGTTGTCGGCGCCGGTCGCAACACCGCTGCTCTGGAGGCGCTCCGTCGGCTTGGTGCGGACGAGGTACTCCCGCTCGATCAGCTCGCCGGGGCCGCGAATGTGGACGTGGTCATCGACTACCTGTGGGGCGAGCCGGCGGCCGCCGGCCTTGTCGACATGATCAGTGCCCGCAAAAGGCGAAGCGATCCGATCACATGGATCCAGATCGGGTCCGTGGCCGGGCCCGCCTCCCCGATTCCCTCGGCCGCGCTGCGAGCGGCACGATTGCAGATCGTCGGGAGTGGCATTGGCTCGGTCCCCGGCCGGGATTGGTTGAAAGAGCTGCCCAAGCTGGTCGACCACGTCACCAAGGGTGAGTTCGATGTCCGCGCCAGGGCCGTGCCCCTCAAGGACGTTGAACAGGTCTGGCGCACCAACACCGACGACCGGATCGTTCTCACTCCCTGACACACGGCTGATGTGCTCTGACCGCTCCGCCGATGATGGGACGCATCGGCCGGCTCGCGAGAAGCTCTCCTGCGACTGTGGGTCAAGGTCCTGGACCAGGCCGGATGTGTGAGGCGGCGCCCGACGGTGCCCTCGCCGAGGATCGGCGTACGGCGCGACCGGAGCCTGATGGCACGCCCTTGGCCTAGGAGATCATCGCCGAACTGCCTTGCCACGATGGGGGATTGGCGGTGCCGGCGCCGGTCGGGGCGGCAGAAGATCCTCGCCCCGCTGTCCGGCTGGCGGAGCAGCCACCGCTCCTGCGAGGACGGCAGCCCGGTCGGATCGCCCCCGCCGTCGATCAGCAGGTGCCGGACGAAGCGTCTCGTACAGTTGGGCGGCCTGCCGCGCGTCAGCGAGGCGGCGTCGGCTCACCGGCTGGCCACCGTCCCAGATCGAAGACCTCCCGGTTCCCGGCGCAGAGTATGCGGCAGGGCCAGGAGCCCGCCCGCGTGCATGGTGGCGCGCAAGCTAGGGCCCTTCGGGGAAGAACTGCATGCTGCCGTGCGTCCCGTTGCTGCAAGCCTGGACCGCGCCCCGGCATCGTGCCACCATCGGCTCCTTCTGGGGCCCGCCCATACCGGCCGCTGATGTGCGGTGGCCGGCCTGGAGCTGAAGCCCCGGCTCCCATCTCCTCCGTCCGATGCGCAGCGGGCACCCACCACAGCCCTTGCAATCCGTCCTGCGCGCAGGCACCGGCCGTACGTAGCCGCAAGGGAGCGATGGGGACCAACCGTGAGGGGATCGGCTTAGCCGGCCTTGTCGAAGCCCCTAGGCGGGTGCGGGCTCACCGTTCGTGCGGGCCTCCAGGGCCCACAGGACGGCCACCATGTCCTCGTGCCCGTGTCCCTGCGCCACGGTCTCGCCGAAGAGGGTGTGGCAGACGTCGAGGAGCGGGGAGGCCACGGCTGTCTTGCGGGCGGCCTCGGCGATCAGCCGGTTGTTCTTGAGGACATCTGTGGCGGCCGCCTGGACGGCGAAGTCGCGCGACAACAGCTTGGCCGACTTCATCCGGGAGACGGAGCTGGCCATCGGGCCCGCGTCCAGGATGTCGCGGAGCAGGCGCTGGTCGAGTCCGTGCCGATCGGCGAAGTGGAACGCCTCGGTCAGACCGGTCACCTGTGTGATCAGGAACAGGTTCACGGAGAGCTTCATCAGCAGTGCGTTCGGGACGGGACCGCAGTCGAACGTCTGGCGGCACATGGGGGTCAGCAGCGGCCGTACGGTCGACACGGCCTCGTCGTCGCCGGCCAGCATCGCCACCAACTCTCCCTGTTCCGCAGGCACTCGTGAGCCGGAGACAGGCGCCTCGGCGTATCGTCCGCCCGCGGCCCGGATGTCGTCCAGGAGGCCGGCCGAGTACTCCGGAGAGGTCGTCCCCATGTGGACGACGGTTCGTCCGGCTACGAGGGTGGCGAACTGCGGGGTGCCCCGGCCCAGAACCGCATCGACCGCCCCCTCGTCGGCCAGCATGAGGAACACGACGCCCGCTCGCCCGAAGACGTCGGCGGGACGCGCCGCGACCTCGGCACCGGCGGCGCGCAGGGGCGCGCACCGCTCCGGGGTGCGATTCCATACGACGAGGTCCGTCCCGGCGCGGGCCAGGTTGAGGGCCATGGGCTGCCCCATGACTCCGAGTCCGATGAACCCCACGGGCACGATGCACCGCCGTTCCCGGCCCGCAGGAGCGGAGCCGTCGCCGCGACCGCTTATGACAGCGGTCATAGTAGCCGTCACTATGACAGCGGTCATAGGGTGAGCGGCGAAGTGCTCGCGAACGTCCCCGGAGGTTGAGATGGCAGCGTCGCCGTCGTCCGCGCGCGGACCACGCGATCGGATGGTCTTCAGCGCGGCCCAGCTGATCCGTCGCGACGGGGTCGCCGCGACGGGGATGCGCGAGGTCGCGGCCCACGCGCACGCGCCGCGCGGCTCGCTCCAGCACTACTTCCCGGGCGGCAAGGAGCAGCTGGTCAACGAGGCCGTCGGCTGGGCGGGCCGGTACGCGGCAGACCGCGTCGCCCGTTTCCTCGCCGCCATGCCCGAGCCGACGCCCGCCGGGCTGTTCGCCGCAATGGTGCGGCAGTGGACCGAGGAGTACGAGTCCAGCGGCTTCGCGGGCGGCTGCCCGGTGGCCGCGGTAACGGTGGACTGCGCGGGGTCCGCCACCTCCACCCGCAAGGCCGTGGCCGCCGCGTTCTCCGCCTGGACCGAACCGGTGGCCGGGGCCCTGGCCGGCATGGGTGTGCCGCACGCGCGGACCGTGTCCCTCGCGACGCTCATGATCAGCGCCCTGGAGGGCGCCATCCTCATCGCCCGCGCCGAGAGGGACGTACGCGCCCTGACGACTGTGGTCCAGGAGCTCGGACCGCTTCTCGATGCCGCCGTGGACGAGACCGCGCGCGAGCCACGGTGACCGCGTCAAGGGCGCGGCCGTCGCGCCGGGGCCGGCGTCGTGGTGCTGCGCAGGTGTCCGAAGCCGGTGTCGCGGGCGGCCCTCAGATGGTCGAGTCGCCCGTGGACACCGGACGCCGGACGCCGGACACCGGACGCCGGACACCGGACGCCGGGCTGCGGCGATCCCGTGTCGTGACGGGCTGATGTCGCGGCCGCCCGCCGTCCGCAACCGATCCCACCGAACCGGCGGTGCCGCCGGTGCGGCCGGTGCGGCCGATAGATCGGAACCGATACCGGGAATCAGGCCGCTACGAGCTCCTGCTCGCGGTCCGGCGTCTTGACCTCGGGCTTCCTGTTCGGCAGCGAGAGCCGGAAGACCTTGCGCCACGCGGAGAACACCTGCTTGGGCAGCGGCCCGGTGACGTACTCCAGCTCGTACTTCTCGAACAGCGCGCGCACCTTGACCGCGACCTCGGCGTACCGGTTGCTCGGCAGGTCCGGGAACAGGTGGTGCTCGATCTGGTGCGACAGGTTGCCCGTCATGAAGTGCATGGCCTTGCTGCCGCTGATGTTCGCCGAGCCCATCATCTGGCGCAGGTACCACTGGCCGCGCGTCTCGCCCTTGATCGACCGGCGCTCGAAGACCTGCACGCCTTCGGGGAAGTGCCCGCACATGATCACCGAGTGGGACCAGACGTTGCGGACCAGGTTCGCGGTGAACGTGGCGGCGAGCGTGGGGAGGAACGACGGGCCCGACAGCAGCGGGTGGATCACGTAGTCCTTGAGCACCTGCTTGCGGATTTTGCGGCCGACGGCCTTGGCCCGCGCGCGGAACTCCGGGTTGTTGCGGCGGCGCTTGTGGAGGTTCTTGCCGAGCTCCAGGTCGTACGCTGCGATCCCGTACTCGAAGAAGCAGGCGTTGATGAAGTTCCACAGCGGCTGGCCGAGGTGGAACGGGTGCCACTTCTGGTCCTCGTCGACGCGCATGATGCCGTAGCCGAGGTCGTTGTCCTTGCCGATCACGTTCGTGTACGTGTGGTGCAGCTCGTTGTGCGAGTGCTTCCACTGGTCGGACGGCGAGACGTGATCCCACTCCCAGGTGGTGGAGTGGATCTTCGGGTCACGCATCCAGTCCCACTGGCCGTGCAGGACGTTGTGGCCGATCTCCATGTTGTCCATGATCTTCGCCACGGACAGCCCGGCGGTGCCGAGCACCCACGCGGGCGGGAAGATCGAGAACAGCAGCACGCTCCTGCTGGCCAGCTCGAGCTTGCGCTGCGCCGAGATGACCTTACGGATGTAGGCGGCGTCCTTCTCGCCACGACTGGCGATCACTTCGTCGCGGATCGCGTCCAGCTCGCGGCCGAGATCCTCGATCTGCTCCGCGGTCAGGTGGGCGGTGGGGTCGATGGCGGTCAAGATGCTCCTACCGTTCGAGGTCGCAGGGGCCCGCCGCGGCGGACACGCAGGTCTGGATGAGGACGCCGGGCTCGGCCTCGGTGATCTCGCCGGTGCGCAGGTCGCGGACGGCGCCCGCCTTGAGCGGCGTGATGCAGCCGAAGCAGATGCCCATGCGGCATCCGGAGGGCATGAGCACGCCGGCCTCCTCGCCGACGTCCAGCAACGGCGTGGCGCCGTCGGCGTCGACGCTCTTGCCGGTGGCGCTGAACGTGACCTCGCCGCCGTCGCCGGTCACGACGATGCTGGGGCGGAAGCGTTCGGTGTGCAGGCGCTCCGGTACGCCGTGGTCGCTCCAGTGCTTTTCG
This sequence comes from Streptomyces sp. NPDC057616, assembly GCF_042800575.1. Lineage (NCBI taxonomy): Bacteria > Bacillati > Actinomycetota > Actinomycetes > Kitasatosporales > Streptomycetaceae > Streptomyces > Streptomyces sp. NPDC057616. The sequence continues at coordinate 99,682 of NZ_JBHVGU010000015.1, read as the reverse complement.
GCGGCGTCGAGCAGGCCCGTGGGCCCGCACGCCCAGGTCTCGCGCTCGGCCCAGTCGGGTACGAGTTCGCCGAGACGGGTGACGTCGAGCATGCCGTCCGTGTCGGTGTGCACCTCGGTGAGCCGCAGCTTCTTGTCCGCGACCAGGTCGTGCAGTTCGTTGCGGAAGATCACGTCCTGCGGTTGCGGTGCGCAGTGGACCATGACGACGTCGTCGAACTCGGTGTCGCGCAGCATGCCCATCACGGGCGTGATGCCGCTGCCGGCCGTCAGGTAGAGCACCTTGGCGGGCTTGGCCTGCGGCAGAACGAAGTCTCCGGTCGCCTGGTCGAGCTGGATCAGCGTGCCTGGTTTCGTCCTGCGGACCAGGTGGTTGCTGACCTTGCCGTCCGGGATCGCCTTCACGGTGATCGTGACGCGGCCGTCCTGGCGGTTTGTCGGTGAGGTGATGGAGTAGGCACGCCACAGGCGCACCCCGTCGACGTCGACCCCGATCCGCACGTACTGACCGGCTGTGTGGCCGCGCCAGTCTCGTCCAGGCCTGATCACGATGGTCGCGGCGTCACCCGTCTCGGGGTGCACGGCCTCGATGCGCCCCCGCAGGTCGGCGCCCGCACGCAGCGGGCTGATCAGGTCGAGGTAGTCCGACGGCAGCAGCGGCGTCGTGACCATCTCCAGTAGTTTCCACGCCCTGCTGCGGAGGGCTGCACTCGTCATGACTCCAGCTTGCTGCGCCTCACGGGGTAAAGTCCTGACCGCAGGACGTAAATCTGGTGGGCTGAATTGTTCGCAGGGAATAAAACCGTGAGCCATGCAATCCGGAGGGTCAGCGAACTGGCCCTGGACGAGACGACGGTCACAGCACTTCGGGCCGCGCTGAAGACCACCGCCGACGAGGTCGTCCAGGCGATCATCGACGAGGTCCCTTCCTACGCCAACGCCCTGTCGGGCCACATGGGCGCCACCATCCGCCGAGCCGTCCGCACCGCCCTGGGGCACTACCTGGACCTCGCGAGCGGGAACGCCACGGGCGGCGACGCCGGTGACGCGGCCTACGAGCTGGGTCGCGGCGAGGTGCGCGACGGCCGTTCGATGGACGCCCTGCTCAGCGCCTACCGCGTCGGCGCCCGTGTGGCCTGGCGATGCCTGGCAGCGGGTGCCGTACCCGCAGGTCTGCCCGCCGCCGAGGTCGCCAAGTTCGCCGAGCTGACCTTCGCCTACATCGACGAGCTCTCCGCCGCGAGCGCCGCGGGCCACGCCGACGAACTGGCCGCCCGGGGCCGGGCCCAAGAGCGCCACCTGGAACACCTGGCCCGCGACCTCCTCGCCGGCGCGAGCCCGGACGTGCTGCTGGCCTCTGCCCAACGGGCCGGTTGGCAGCCTCCGGTTTCGCTGACCGCGGTCCTGCTGCCCGCCGCCCAGGCCCGGCCTGCCTATCGCGTGCTCGACCCGAGCACCCTCGTGCTCGACGATCTGCCGGACGCCACCGGTGTGCTGCTCGTCCCCGACGCCGACCGATCACATCTCTTGCGGCAGCTGACCGACCGCACCGCCGTGGTCGGCCCGGCCCGGCCATGGACGCGCGCGTCCGCCTCCTACGCACGAGCCGCACGTGCGCGCTCCCTCTCCTCCGACATCCGCGACACCGAGGACCACCTGCCCGAGCTGGTGCTGAGCGCTGATGTGGACGCGTTGTCAGACCTGCGCGACCGCGCCCTCGCACCCTTGCGAACCTTGTCCGCCGCAAGCGCACGGCGCCTGGAGGAGACGTTGCGGGAGTGGCTGCTGCACCAGGGCAGGCGGGACGAGGTGGCGGCAGCGTTGTTCGTCCATCCCCAGACCGTCCGGTACCGGATGTCGCAGCTACGGGAGCTGTTCCCGGATCTCGCATCGCCACAGCGGGTGCTTGAACTGACGCTTGCGGTCGGTATTCGGGACAGCTGAGCCGTTCTTCGGCCGTCTACGACCGCGTCCGCGAGCGGTCCAGGAATGTGCCTCGGGACAAGGCCCGGGAAGCCTTTCGCGAGCGCTGTCTCTGAGAAGCGGGGTGACGGATACGGCTCGACTGGATCCGGTGGACGATGCGCACCGGCCCGCTCATCGACGTGCTCATCGATCATCTGGTCGATGAGCTGGGGCGCTACGCCCTGGCCTACCGCTTTTGTGTCGTCGTAGCGGGCGGCCGGCGGGAGTCGGTGGACGGGTTGGGTAGGGGATCCCGAGGTCAGGGCGCGGTGAACAGGGTGGGGAAGCGGGGTGCGAGCCAGGGTTTGCGTCCCCAGGCGAGGATGTGTCCGTGGGCAATGGCCCGCCATGGGTTGCGACGGCCGAGCGCGATGAGGAGGAAGGTGACGGGTTCGATCAAGATGGTGCAGTCGGCACGTTCCAGCGGGGTGGGAGTCACTAGCACGGCGCCGTCGGCGAGGCTGACGCCGAACGCCGGGCCACCCCTGAGGCGAACGGTGTAGCGGGCGGCCAGATCGGCGATGGCGGCCGGGTCGGCGACGCGCGGCATCACCGAGCGGATGAACGGCAGGCACAGCCCGACCCGGCCGCGGTCGATCATGTGGGGGCGTTTCAGCGCGCGAGCGAGGTCGTAGCCGTGGCCCAGCATGTGGGTCAGCAGGTAGGACGCGAGCACGTGCCGGTCCATGGGCCCCAGCGGCGTGAGGAGTGCCGGGCCGGCGGCGCTCTCGTCGCTCGCGCTTCGATGAACGGCGTCGAGGAATGCGTCGGCCTGCTCTTGGATCATCGACGCCAGCGGCTGTGCCTCTCGTTCCTTGAACGCCGCGAGGGCTTGTACGTTGGCGGCGGCCAGGCTCTGCGGCGTGCCGTCCCCGTAGGGGCGTTCACGCCCGGCTGCGAGGTCGGCCATGAGCTCGTTCGCCAAGGCCAGGTGGGCGGCCGCCTCACCGAGAGTCCACTGCGAGTCGGGTACGGCAACGCTGGTGTCGCCGGCGCGGTGCAGCAGGGTGGCAATGGCGTCGGCCGTCTCCCGTATCGCTCGTGCGAGACCGTGGGGTAGCGGCTCTTGGGTGCTGTGCTGCGCCATGGGATGCACGCTGCCTGTTCCCTCCCGCCCTGCGCGTCCTTCGCGTATGAGGCCCGCGAACCCAATCAGATGCGGGGGGCGTGCGACAAGCCCCGGCACTACCGCGGTGCGGTCCGGCCCGGAGGCGCCGACCGGACGACGAGAGGTCGGGAACGTCGCCCATGAGGACGACGCGGCCGTGCTCGCCCACGGTCATGGCGGCGATGCGGGTGGCCGCGGTGGGTGCCCTGGCTGACAGCAGGTCGCTCACCATGTCGATGCATGACGACCGGGCAGTGTACGCGGCACGTCACATGTCGAAAGGCAGGATCTGGTGCACGGTGAGGTCATCATGCACAGCTGGTATTTGACACGTATTCCTGGGCCGAGCTGTTCCTTTTCTCGCGCCCGTGCGATGGGGCACGGGGGCCGCCCCTGTCGAAGCGGCCCCGGCCCCTACTCCGCACGGCCATCTCCGACCGGCTGTCCTCGAACGGTGCCACTGTGTCCCACCGTCTCGCTCACACTTGCCGAAGGCCCGGTGCGCTACTCCGACCTCGTGGACGCGATCCCCGGCATCTCGCAGCGCATGCTCACCCTCACCCTCAAGCACCTGCAGCGCAGTGGGCTCGTGAACCGCACCGCATTGCGGTGAGCATCGACCGTTGGCCGGCGCGCATGCCAGCGCGCCACTGATCGCCTGGCCCGCCACCGTCCTCACAGGGGTCAAACCGCTTGCGCGGGCAGGCCGTTGGTGCTGCGGCTGATCGCGACGGCCCTTCGGGGCCGTCGGTGACCCACGACGCGAAGGGCTCCCTCTGGCCGTGCTCGGCGGACACCTTGCACACCGCCCGGCCGTGGGGGCGCAGGGTCCACGTGCTCGTGAGCGGACTCATGCCACCCCTCTGTGCGGGGTGCCTGCACTGTAGGCCGGGCCTGCGGGTGCCGCCGCGTCTCGGTCCCGTGTCGACGGACGCGGGACCGTGGCGGGCGGGCGGCGGAGGGTCAGGCCGGGTTGAGGAGCCCCGAGGCGCGGGGGTCGGGGAGCGGCTCGGGCGGGCGGGGAGTCGCGGGGACGAAGACCGGGGCGTCCTCCTGGTAGAAGATGTCGATGTCCGCTTCTTCACCACTGACGATCAGCGTGTCCCATGCGCCGCTCTCCTGCAGGGTGCGCAGCGTCGCGGGCGCCAGTGCGGAGAGGTGGGCCCGGAGTACGTCGTCGTCGGGGAGGCCCGGCAGGCGGGGCGCCAGCCGGTCGCGAATCGTGCGCATGCGGTCCAGGAGGATCTCCAGGTCCGCTTCGGTCGATTGCGAGGGCGCCGGGCTGGCGGGAATCCTGGCCGCCGGTGCCGCGGCTGCTCCCGCCGGCTTCGCCGTGGCCTCCATGCTGCCGTCGATGATGTCCTTGATCGCCCGCGTCACGCCGCGTTCGTCCGTCGTGACCATGGCGTTCCACGCGCGGCTCTTGTGCCGGTACTGCAGCATCGACATCGCCGCCTCGTGCCGGATGAAGTCCGCGTCGCGCAGCGGTCGGCCGCGCCAGACCCGGCTGAGGGAGCGGGCCAGTGAGATGGCCGAGGCGAGACCGCTGTTGAGGCCGCGTCCGGGCCAGAAGTGGATCGCGTTGGCCGCGTCGCCCAGCAGGAATCCGTACGTCCCCGGACGGTCCGCGGTCGGTCGGGTGAGCTGGGCCGTGAACCGCGGGCGCTGGACCATGTCGAGGCGGAAGGAAGTGATCGCGCTGAGGTCTTCCTCGGGTACGTCGAACAGCCGCAGCCCTTCCAGAATCCGCTTCCACAGTGGCGAGCCGCGCAGCAGCGCCGGGAGGAACAGCGTGCCGTGGGTCGGGCAGACGAACTCGTTGTCCTCGTGGCGGCTCATCACGCACGGGCGGGCCGCGATGCACTCCTCGAAGACCTGCCGCACCGGGTCGATGCCGATGACGTTGCGCGCCTCCTCGCGGGTGAGGCGCATGTTCAGGAAGCCCTCGCCGCGCAGCGAGTTGAGCAGGAAGCGGTTCTGCGCCACGGTCAGCAGCACGCTCATCGGGTCCGACAGCCGGGACTTGACCTTGAGCCCGAGCACCACGTCCTGGATGTGCTCGCCGTCGAGGGAGTAGATGGAGGCATCGGCCATGCCGAAGCGGTCGGCGAAGTGCTCGCGGGTGCGGGACCGGCCGCCCTCGCTGATGACCAGCACGTGGTCACGGGCGATCAGTTTTTCCTGCTCGGCCGGGTCGAACCGCTTGGGCACGAGCCGGATCGCCGACTTGTGGTTGGCCAGTTCGAGCAGCCGGTCCTCGATGTAGGCGATGCGGATGTTGCGGGGCGGCCGGCCGTCGACCGAGTCGGGACCCAGCGGCCACATCTCCGAGAACTGGGCGTCGTCGCCGAACATCACCGACTGCATCTCTTCCGACAGTGCCAGGTACTGCCGGCTCTGGACGGTGACGACCTGCTGGCGCCGGACGTTGCCCTGGTCCGCGTCCTTCCAGACCACGGAGGTGCCGCTGCGGACCCACCGGCCGTCGTAGACGGTGATCGCGACCCGTCCTGGCAGTGCCTCGTCCAGAAGCAGCGCGAAGGCGAGGCCGACGGGACCACCGCCGGTCACCGTGACCCGGAGAACTCCCGGGTCCGCGACCGCATCGGCGCGCGGCAGGGCCATCTGGGAGAGGTCCATGACCGTCTCCACGGCTTCCTGCGTCTCGAACAAGAACGTCTCGTCGCCGATGCGTATGGTGTCGCCGGGCACCAACTCGTGCCGCTCGACGCGCAGTTCGTTGACGAAGGTGCCGTTCCTGCTGCCACGGTCGTGGAGCACGTACGCGCCGTTCTCCGTGACGATCTCGGCGTGGAACCGGGAAGCGCTGACGCTGACGATGATGACGTCGTTGTCACTCTTGCGCCCGAACGTCAGCGGAGCATCGCCGAGGACGACGCTCTGACCGGTGAATGGGCCGGTACGTCCCACGATGACCGACAGCACGGAAACTCCTTAGGGGAAAGCAGATTGGTCCAAGTATGGACGACACGATGCCTTGTCACTCGCCGTTGGGTCGGCAAGTGATGGAAAAGGCAACGGAGTTGGACTTCGTGTCGAACGGCGACTTGATCTCCACGGCCATCGCGCTCTTCAGCGTCCCCTCCTTCGCCCACGTCGACAGGCGCACCGTCTCCTTCTTGGTCGTCGGGTCGCCTTCGCGGAACGCCAAGGTCCGCCACTCCCGGTCCACCACCGCTCCGTTGTCGGAGACCCACCGGTAGGAGAACTGGACCGGAGCCCGGTCCGTCTTGAACGTCGCCGTGAACCAGGGAGCCTGGGTGTCTCCGGTCGGGCAGCTCCCGTCGTACGTGGTGGCATCACCGGTGACGGACACCGACACCGGTCGTGACGCGCTCCCGGCCGTGCTGGTTCCTTTGTCCTTGTCGTTCGTGCCGTCGCCCTGATTCATGAGCGCGTAGGCGAGGCCTCCGCCGAGCAGGACCAGTACGGTCGCTGCCACACCGGTCAGGTAGGCGGTACGGCGGCCGCGCGGGGCGGGGGAGGGCGCGGACGACCCAGTGGCATGCCCGAAACCGGTCCCCCGAGCAGGCGGGGAAGCTGGCGCACTGGACCCGAATCCCGTGCTGCTCGGGGGAGGTCCGAACGTTCCCAGCGGGGCAGGTGCGCCCTGGGCGACAGGCACCGTCACCGGCGCGGTGGCCGCCCCATCGACCGTTGGCGCCTCCGCAGTGGTGGTCTCGGCCGTCGTCGCGCCGGTCGGCGCATTCTCCGTGGACGTGACGGCGGCGGTGATGCCGCCCGTCGCCGAGACCGTGGTCACCGCGGAGGTGGCGATCGCAGAGTCGGTGCTCTCCGGCTCGAACCGAACCGCCAACTCCTGTGCCGCCAGAGTGAGTTCGCGTCCGGCCTCCTCGGGCCCCATGCGCTCTACGGGGTCCTTGCGCATCAGGCCTTCGATGACCGCTGTCAACGGTCCGGCCCGGTGCGGTGGCGGCAGCTCGTCGTCGACGACGGCCCGCAGAGTCGACAGGGCGCTCGTCCGGCGGAACGGCGAACGTCCCTGCACGGCTGTGTAGAGGAGCGCGCCGAGCGACCACAGATCGGAAGCGGCACCCGGCGTTCGGCCCAGCGCCCGCTCGGGAGCGAGATACTCGGGCGATCCCACCACCTCGCCGGTCATCGTCAGCGCGGTGTCGCCCTCCACCGTGGCTATCCCGAAGTCGGTGAGGACGACACGGCCTTCGTCGGTGAGCAGGACGTTGGCGGGCTTCACGTCGCGGTGGAGTACCCCGGCGGCGTGGGCGGCGCGCAGCGCCGCCAGCACCTCGACGCCGATCCGTGCGACCTCCTTCGGCGGGAGGGAGCCCTCGGCGCCGATCACGTCGGCGAGGGACCGGCCAGGAACCAGTTCCATGACGATCCACGGCCGGTCGTCGTAGTTCACCACGTCGTAGACGGTGACGACGCCGCGGGCGTTGACCCGTGCCGCCGCCCACGCCTCGCGCTCCAGCCGGACGCGCAGCAGCTCGCTGCGTTCGGCGGGTAGGTCGATCGAGGCGCGAACCTCCTTGACCGCCACCTCGCGGCCGAGCACCTCGTCGCCGGCGCGCCATACGGTGCCCATACCGCCCTCGCCGAGAACGGACAGCAGCCGGTATCTCCCGGCGACCAGCCGTTCACCATCGGCCTCCGGCGAGACCGCGTCCTGGTTGTGCATGAGGGCAAGCTCCCTTTCTCCGCCAACTGCCGTGTACAGCTGCTGAATACGGCGACGATCACCTAAGTGTGCAGGGCAGCAGCCGGACAGATACACACGGGACCGTACCGTGACATTTATGAGCCCGTGACGCTCCAGGACGTCGCGCCCGGCCCTGTCCCATGGGAGGAGAACCCATCCGCGTCTTGGGCGCTGCCGTGTTCGGCCGATCATGGTGCTCGCGACGCCAATTCCCGCCGTCACGCGTCGCAGTTGAGTAGCGTGCAGGGATGAGATCACGCGGGGGGAAGCTCGCAGTCGTCGCGAGCCTGGTAGCCGGTGCGGCCTTGGTGCTGGTCGGCTGCGGCCAGATCCGTGCAGGGGACACCGGCACGGACGACACGAGCGCGGTGGAGCTGGGGTTCAAGAAGTACGCGGGCGCCGTGGGCTACCCGTCGGTGACCGGCCCGCACAACAAGGGGTACGTGGCGCCCGGCGAGGGTCTGCGCCAGCTGGTGCCACTGGGCCACTGTGTCCTCGGGGAGGGGACATTCGCCAACGGGTACCACTACGTGAACGTCAACTGGACTGGTTCCGAGAGCTGTACGAAGCTGTCGATCACTCCGAAGCCGGGCGCCGACGACGAGAGCGACGTGCCGTACTCCATGCGCAGCGGCTGGATCGGTGGCGGCCTGCCGGGCGACGTGGTGGTGCCGTGGGACGACGGTTCGCTGATCGGTGTCGGCGCCACGTTGACCCGCCGGACGCCGGACGGCGAGCATGTCCGGCTCGCCACGCTGCCACTGACGTTCAACAACCAGCCCGAGCAGGAGACCGCGGACGACGCTTCGGTGAACACCGCGGTGAAGGTCGGCTCGCGCCTGCTGATCGGTGGCGGCCAGACCGTCGACCACGTGGAGTCTCCGTACGTGTTCGCGTCCGACGACGCGGGCAGGACCGTACGTCGCGTGCCGTTGCCGACGGTCGACGGCGGTCAACCATCCACGCCCGTGGGCGACTTCGGCGTCAACGGCAGGGAGGTCGTCGCCTTCGGCGCGGCAGCGACCAACGCCTACGACTTCCACTCCTCGGGCACGATCCCGTTCTGGCACAGCGCGGACGGCGGCGCGCACTGGACGTCCGGCAACATCACCGGGATGCCCCCTGGTTCACAGGTGCACCGGGTCCTGTACGCGTCGGGTCACTGGTTCGCCGTGGGTGGCCGTGCCAAGTCCGGCGCCTTCTACGATTCCCTTCCGCTGGTTCTCACCAGCCAGGACGGCACCCACTGGACCCGGATGGACACGTCGGCCATGGGTGGTGGCGAGATCACGGCCGCGACCGTGGACTCCGCAGGCCGCCCGGTCCTGGTCGGCTCGGCCCCTCGCCCCAAGTCCAAGCCGAACACCCGCACAGTGCGGTGCGCTTCCGTCTGGGTCGGCGATGGAACGACCACGGGCTGGAAACGGGGCGGCCTCGGCTGCAGCGAGGACGCTCCGAGCACGGCAGTCACACTCGCTGACGGACGCGTGTTGATCGCGGGGAACCGGGACCTGTGGCTCTCCCGGAGTCCGGGAGCGGGGCCGGGGCGCGGTCATGAGTCTTGACGTCTCCCCGCGGCGAGCGGACGATCACACGATCCACCGGGGTCTGAAAATGCGGTGACCGCGTTGCTGCCGAGGTTGCCGGTGGCACACTGACGAGCAAGGTCTCGCCGGCTGCGAGGTGGCCGGCGAGCAGTCCGCCGTAGGGCCTCTATGGGTACGTGGCTCTTCGCCCAGGAGGACAGGACCGGTTCGAGGAACCGCCACGCTGTCCGACCGTCGCCCGGGCCACGGGTTCCCCCGGGATGATCGCGAAGCGGCAGCCGCTTGCCTGTGTGCCTGAGTTGCGTCGCATGCCCGCCCGAGCAGCCTCGTTCGCGTCGTCGGGCATGCCCCGCAAGGCGGCGATCGAGGTCAGGAGTGCACTCGCGGCGCCGGGTGTCTGGAGGGGATCGGTTGGTTCTGTCACCGAGCGGGTGGGGTGAGTGCGGTGCGGTCGAACGGGCCGCGATGCGAGGCGGCGTAGACCACGGCGTCGTTGACGGCATCGAGGCCGAACGACCGGACTCGTTCGGGGGCGAGGTCCAGGGTGCCCGAGGCGATGAGCCGGATGACGCCGACGTTTGCCGGGCGCGGATACATCCACTGCCCGCGCACTGTGATGCAGTTGCGCATGATCCATGGGTAGGGGAGTGCCAGGTCGTCGCCGCCGAGCATGCCGACGCCACCCATGAGGACGACGCGGCCGTGTTCGCGCACGGTCATGGCTGCGGTGCGCGTCGCGGAGGCGGGTGCGCTGGGCGGAAGGAGGTCGAGCACCATGTCGATGCGGCCGTCGGCGGCCGCAGTCATCGCGGCGCGGTCGGTGCCTTCGTCGCCGGTGAGGGGGAGGGTGCGCACCCGCGGGCCGAACCGGTCGGCGAGGAGGTCGAGTGCGGCCTGGTTGCGGCCGGGGGCGATGACGCGGCCGGCTCCCATGGCGAGGGCGACGGCGACCGCGCTGCTGCCGAGGTTGCCGGTGGCGCCGCTGACGAGCAAGGTCTCGCCGGCTGCCAGTTGGCCCGCGAGCAGTCCGCCGTAGGGGATGACGTGGACGCCGAGCGCGGCCCAGCGGGCCGGGTCCTCGCCGGCGGCCGCGGGCAACGGGTAGACGTTCTCGGTGGGGACCCGCATGAGTTCGGCGAACGATCCGTCGTGCAGGTAGCGGGCGAGCTGTGCGCCGCCCTCGCCGCGGGAGCTCCAGCCCTGGAGGGTGATGTCGGGAGTGAGGGCGTCGTCGCGTGAGCGCACCGTGCAGTCGCACCACACCAGGTCGCCTGGGCGCAGCCGGGTGGCGTCCGGGCCCGTGCGCACGATGCGCCCCACGCCACCGATACCGGGCACGACGGGTGGGACGAGGGGGTAGCTGCGCTCGCCGCTGAAGACCTCGGCCGCATAGGGGGCCACGCAGGTGGCGAGGACTTCGACCAGCACCTCGCCCCCGCCGGCCTCGGGGTCGGGCACCTCCCTCACCGTGAGCGGGGCACCGAACTGTGTCAGGACTGCTGCGTGCACGTGATGGGCTCCGTGTTCGTCGTCGTGGCGTCGCGATCGACCCTAGGAGCCCCAGAGGGCATGCGGGAAGCGACGATCCGGCATCTGTGGTATGCGTATGACGCATGGACGTCTCCAGTACAGGTCTGCGGGTCCTGCGGCAGATCGCCGAGTCCGGCAGCTTCACCGCGGCAGCCACCCGGCTCGGCTACACCCAGTCGGCCGTCTCACGCCAGGCCGCCTCCCTCGAACGCAGCGCGGGCACCGCCCTGTTCGAACGCCGCCCCGACGGCGTGCGGCTCACTCCAGCAGGCCTGAGCCTGCTGCGCCACGCCCGCACGATCCTGGACTGCCTGACGGCGGCCGAACGCGACCTCACCGGCACCGCCTCGCAGAGCGAACTGGTGCGGCTCGGCCTGTTCTTGAGCGCGGGCGCGGCCCTCCTGCCTCCCGCGCTCGCCCGTCTGGCGGCAACCGACCCGCAGATCACGGTCACCACGACGGAGGGCACCACACCCACCCTGATCCGGGCCCTGCGCGCGGGGTCGATCGACCTCGCCGTGCTGACGTCCCGCCCGCCCCACCGGCCCTTGGACGGCGAGTCGCCGCGCCTGCACCTGGAGACGGTGACGGACACCGAACTGGTCGTGGCGGCGGCGTCGACGGGGCAGTTCGCCGGCCGCGGCGCGGTGCACGTCGACGAACTGCTCGACGCCGCGTGGATCGCCACCCCGGCGTCGCACACCGAGCCACTGCTCGGTGTCTGGCCCGGCCTGCCAGGACGGCCACGCGTCGTCCACCGCGCTCGGGACTGGCTGACGAAACTTCAGCTGGTCGCCGGCGGTTTCGGGGTGACCACAGTGCCGGTGCGGCTGGCGCCGGTGCTGCCGCCCGGAGTGAGCCTGCTGCACGTCGAGGGCGCGCCGTCCGAGATGCGCCGGGTGGTGGTGGCGCGACTGCCCGGTCGCCCCGCCGCGGCGATCGCCGCGGTCACACGGGCGCTGACCGCGGCCACCTGATACGCGCTCTTCGGGGGCCGTCGTTGTCGGCCGTCGCCCGGCTGGGGCACGTAGACGATGCACACGCGATTCGCTCGATCCAATCGCCTACACACTTGAATCGAGCGTGACGGTCCGGCATTGTGCTTGAAGTAAGCGTACGTGCCTGCCGTTCACGCAGGGGAGAGGGAGCCGCATGGACGAGATCGACCGGGCCATCCTGCGGGAGCTGCAGGTCGACGGCCGGATCCCGTACGCCGATCTGGGGCCGAAGGTGGGGTTGTCGCCCTCGGCCGCGAGACACCGGTTGCAGCGGCTGATCGACACCAAGGCGGTCCAGGTCGTCGGTGTGACCGATCCGATGACCCTGGGCCAGCAGGCGATGGCACTTCTGGGCCTGCGCATCGACGGCGATCCCCGTGCGGTCGCCGATGAACTGTCCCGGCACGACGAAGTCGTGTACACGGTTCTGACGTCCGGCGGCCTCGACCTGTTCGCCGAGGTGGTGTGCCCTCGGCCTCGGGATCTTCTGGACTTCATCAACGACGTCGTCCGGCCCGTCGAGGGCGTCGCATCCGTGGAGAACTTCCCCTACTTCGGAATCCACACGCACCGCTTCTTGTGGCACGTCGACTGAGGCATCCACGCGCCCAGTCCTGTGTATCCGCACCAGCCGAGGAACCCTGCATGCTGTCCGACGACCACCGCACGATCGACTTCTTCACCAAGGACGCGCTTCCCGTGCCACGCGTCACGCCGGCCGAGGCGGAGCGCATCGCTGCCGAACACCTCGGCATCACCGCTCGCGCGCAGTCGCTGGGCAGTCAGCAGGACGCCAACTTCCTGCTGCACGCCGACGACGGGACGCCCGCCGCGATCCTGAAGATCGCCAACCCCGCCTTCGGCGCTGCGGAGATCGACGCCCAGGACGCGGCAGCCGACCTGATCGCCTCGGCCCGACCGGAACTGCGCATCGCCACGGTCCTGCGCCGCCCCGACGGCTCCCCGCAGCGGGCGACGGTGGAGACCGGGAGCGGGCCGGCCGTTGCGCGCCTGCTGCGCTACCTGCCCGGCGGAACGCTCTCGGGACCGCGCCACCTGTCACCGACCACGGTGGCGGCGATGGGCACGATCGTCGGAAAGGTCAGCACAGCCCTGCGCGACTTCCGGCACCCGGGCCTCGACCGGGTACTCCAGTGGGACCTGCAGCACGCCGACCGTGTCGTGGCCAAGCTCGCAGGGCATGTGGACCAGCCCGACCGGCGCGCCGCCGTCCAGGCTGCGACCGCCGAGGCCTGGGCACATGTCCAGAAGGTCGCCTCCGCGCTGCCGTCGCAGGCCGTACACCTGGACCTGACCGACGACAATCTGATCCGCTGTCCCGGCACCCATCCGCCGGTGCCGGGCGGGGTCATCGATTTCGGCGACGTGACCACGAGCTGGGCGGTCGGCGAGCTCGCCGTGTCACTGTCCTCGATGCTCCACCACGACGGGATCGAGCCGCACAACGTGCTGTCGGCCGTTCGCGCCTTCCACGCCGTTCGGCCGCTCAGCCTCGAGGAGGCGGAGGCGGTGTGGCCGCTGGTGGTCCTGCGCGCCGCCGTCCTGGTGGTCAGCGGGCGGCAGCAGGCCGCTGTCGACGAGGACAACGACTACGCCAAGGCCGCACTCGACCGCGAATGGCTCATCTTCGAGCAGGCCACCCGGCTGCCCCTGCCGGTGATGTCCAGCCTCGTCAGGGACGCGACCGGCATGGCCGACGTGCCGAACCGGACTCCCCAGGTCGATGCGCCGGAACGTCCTCTCCTACGGGGCCTGGGCGCCGGCGACATCACTCTCCTCGACCTGTCCGCCGACGCCGATGCCATGGACCACGGGGCCTGGATGGACGCCGGCACCGAGGCCCGGCTGGTGGCCTCCGCGCTCGCGGACGGAGCGGCCGCGGTCGCCACTCACTATGCCCAGGCGCGGCTCACTCGGGCGCAGGTGCTGTCGGAGGTGTCCACCGCCACGGTGCCCACCGGAATCGACCTGTGGCTCGGCCGGGATGTCCTGGTGCAGGCGCCCGCCGAGGGCAGGGTCCTCACCGCGGCGCCGGGCCGCGTAGATCTCACCCACGGCACGCAGGTGCTGTCGCTGTCCTTCCCGAGCGCCGTCCAACCCGCCGTCAGCGCCGGTGCGACGGTGGAGGTGGGCGAGGACATCGCCCACCTCACCTCCGGTACCTCACTCCATGTTGCGCTGCACGCGACCGACGGCCCCGCCGTCCCGCGCCTGGTCCGGCCCGAGTACGCGGCCGGCTGGCTCGCGCTCACCGCCGACCCCGCACCGCTCCTCGGCCTCCCGGCCGACTCCGGCCGTCCGTCCGCGACGATGGATCTGCTCCACCGTCGTGACGCCGTGTTCGCCACCGTGCAGGGGCACTACTACGCCAACCCTCCCCGTATCGAACGGGGTTGGCGCCACCATCTCCTCTCCACCGACGGCCGCGCCTACCTCGACATGGTCAACAACGTCACCCTGTTGGGCCACGCGCACCCCCGAGTTGAGCAGGCGGTGACCAAGCAGCTGCGTCGGCTCAACACCAACTCCCGCTTCCACTACGCCTCCGTGGTGGAATTCACCGAACGCCTGGCCGACCTCTTCCCCGACTCTCTGGACACGGTCTTCCTGGTCAACTCCGGTTCGGAGGCGGTGGATCTGGGCCTACGGTTGGCCATCGGTGCCTCCGGCCGGCACGACGTGGTCGCGCTGCGTGAGGCGTACCACGGTTGGACGTACGCCTCCGACGCCGTCTCCACGTCCCTCCAGGACAACCCCAACGCCCTCGCCACCCGCCCGGGTTGGGTGCACACGGTGGACTCGCCCAACTCCTACCGCGGCCGGCACCGTGGGGCCGATGCCGCTCGATACGCGCCCGAGGCCGTCGCGGTGATCGACGAGTTGGCCGCTGCCGGCCACCCGGCGGGAGCGTTCATCTGCGAGACCTTCTACGGCAACGCCGGAGGAGTCGCCCTGCCCGACGGCTATCTCGCCGAGGTGTACGCAGCGGTGCGCCGCCACGGCGGCCTGACCGTCGCCGACGAGGTTCAGGTCGGCTACGGCCGCCTGGGGCACTGGTTCTGGGGCTTCGAGCAGCAGCAGGTCGTCCCGGACATCGTCTGTGTGGCCAAGGCGATGGGCAACGGGCACCCCCTCGGTGCCGTCGTCACCTCCAAGGAGATCGCCGAGCGCTACCGCGACCAGGGCTACTTCTTCTCCTCCACCGGCGGCAGTCCGGTCTCCAGCGTCGTGGGCCTCACCGTCCTTGACACCCTGCGCGACGAGGGCCTCCAGACCAATGCCGTGCGCGTCGGCGGCCACCTGAAGCACCGGCTCGAAGCACTCGCCGACCGCTACGGCATCATCGGTGCCGTCCACGGCTCCGGCCTCTACCTCGGCCTCGAACTCGTCCGCAACCGCACCACCTTGGAACCCGCCACCGAAGAGACCGCCGAACTCTGCGACCGCATGCTCGACCTCGGCGTCGTCGTCCAGCCCACTGGGGACCACCTGAATATCCTGAAGATCAAGCCGCCCCTGTGCGTCGACACGGCCGCCGCCGACTTCTTCGCCGACATGCTGGAGCTGGCCTTCGCCCAACTCGGCCACGCCCACACTCGGTGACACCAGGCGGGACATCGATGACGTATTCGTCGCGACTGCCGCAGCCGGTTGGCTCAGGTCGTGCGAACTGCGCGGTGAGGGGCTCGGGTTGATGACCGGCGAGCGCTGCTACAACCAATGGTGACGGTCGAGTGTCCAGTACATGTCGTGATCGGGTGGTGCGGCAGATGATCTGCCGGGTCGGCCAGCGCGCCGTTGTGCTGCCGTCGCTGAGGAGATAGTCGTGCGTCCACTGCTGCGTGGCTGGGTGAGGTTCGTGGCCGCGGGGGTGATCGGGGTAGGGGTGCCCACCATGGCCGCACCCGCCTCACACGCCGACGAGGCCCAACCGGACCTCGTGGTCTCGTCGTTGCCCACGGCTTCACCGAAGCCCGGCGAGACCTACGACCAAGCCGTCACGATCACCAACAACGGCACCGCCGCCGCAAGCGACGTCACCTTCCGTGTACGTCTCACCCGCGGACTCGACTTCACGGCACCCGAGAAGGGCTGTACGTACAGCGTCGTGGCTGACCAGGAGAGGCAGGCGCTGTGCAAGCTGGACCAGGTCATCGAACCGGGCGGCTCCGTCACCGCCCCCGTCCGGTTCACCGTCTCCGCCAAGGGGCTGCTGGAAGTCGTCGAATACGGAACGGGCCGCACCGGACAGCCTCCCAACTCGGAGGGATTCGACGACAGTTACCGACGCCTGGCCTTGACCGTCGACAGCACCGCCGACCTGGCAGCCGTCGGCGACGAGGCCACGGCCGAGCCGGGCGAACTGGTCAAGCTCACGGCCACGCTGCGCAACGACGGCCCGGGATGGATCCACAACCAGGAGAGCGACGACCAGCCGGGCCTCCTGGTCCGGATCCCGAAGGGCACGAAGGCTGTGCAAGTACCCCAGGAATGCGCGCCGTTCGGAATCGACGGACCGACCGGCCCGTCGGAGCCCGGCCACCCGGTGTACGTGTGCTGGCACGACGACAACCTGCTGGAGGTAGGCCAGTCGCTCAGCTACCTCTTCGTGCTGAAGGTGACATCGGCGTCGGGTCAGACGCGCGGTGAGGTGAAGGCCACGTCCGTCTACGACATCCATCCGGTGTTCGACAAGAACCCTGCGAACGACACGGCGTACCTGACCATCCACGTTCCGGACCGGGACGGATCCACGTCGGGTAGCTCCTCCGGCGGCTCTGATGCAAGCAGTTCCGGGTCGGGCGGCCAGAGCAACGACCCGCACGGCCAGTCGGCGGGCGGTTCGAGCAGCGGTGGGACTGAGACGTCGTCGTCCGGCTCGCTCTCCGGCGGTGCTGCAGGTGACGTGGGCACCACGTCCTCGCACGGGAGCCTGGCCGGCACAGGCACCGACCGCTCTGTGCTTGTGGCAGCTGCCGGAGCGGTCCTACTCGTCGCTGGAGGATCGACCGTCCTGTTGCTCAGGCGCCGGTCTGCGTCGACGACTTCCTGAGCGCGGACGGTCCCGCTCGCGGCCAGAACACAAGCCGCTGGCCTGCAGCGTCTTACGGCGAAGATCAACATGCCGTCGGCCGTGAGATTGTGTCGCGAATGAAATCCGGTGAGGAGGGCGGGCCGTGTCACGAATGTCCTGCTTCGGCGCTGTCTTCGTGCTGCTTGCCGCGGTGACCGGCGTCGCCGGGTGCGGCGGCCCGAAGGCTTCGCCCACCCGGGAGCCGTCAGCGAACCGGGCCGCGTCTCACCCGGTCGTCCACCTTGGCGCGGACGGTCGCACGCTGATCCCCGGCGGGCCGCCACTCCCGTTCCATGTCTCCGTCGGGGGCGTCACACCCGCGCAGGCCGGCCACCGCTACCTCGCGGTCTACGTCGGGACCGTTGCCGATCGGCTCCAGGTCCGTGAGGACAAGGGGTGGCGGGACGCAAGGCTCTCCTGGACCAACGAGCAGGACGACAACGGGGAGTTCGTCGCCCAGGTGCCGCTCTCACAAGGCGGCAAGGAGCGAACGCGGATCGACTTGCGGCTGTTCGCCGCCGACCAGCAGAACGAGTACGAGAACAACCTGCCCCGTGCTTCGTATGACCTGGTGTCCGCGGAGATTGCCCAGGACGGTCGGGACCCGGCCATCCACCCGACGTCGGCCGCGGCGCGGTTGCGTCTTCCCGTGGACGCCACACACCTCACTGTTACGGTCCCGGACATCCTCAAGGCCGCCCCGGGCGGCCCGGCGGTGGAGTGGTCCGTGCGGGTGCGCAACTCGGCGGGCGAGCGCACCCGTTCAGGTCTGCGCATCGAGGTTGCCTTGGCAGCCGGCGCACTGGACGCGTCCGTGCAGCACGTGCGCTGGTCCATCGACCACGGAGGCCGGTGGGAGGACCTGACCGGACGAACGTATACGGGGACCGATGTGTTCGCCCTCAAGCCGGGTGCGTCACGGACCGTCCGGGTCCGCATCGCCCTGCCGGTCGGCCCGGCCCCGCCGAGCTCTGACGGCGTCGGTGCCGTCCTGTCGGCGTCTGTTGCCGCCCCCTGGTGGCCGTCCGACCCGGACCAGCCCTCAGGGGTCACCATCGACCCGTTGTCCACCAACATTCTCACCGACCCCACGGCGGGCTGACGCCGACGGGTGAGCAGCTGAGAGAGGTCGCGGCTGTCGGGTGCAGGTGCCGAAGCCGTTGCCTTCACCGGGTGAGGGGATGCCGTGGATGCGAAGGACGTCGCCGGCCGGGGCGTCTGAGAAAGTTCGCGTACGGTGTGTCGATTTCGCGTCGGCTGTTCGACGTAGGGACGTACCGAGCAGATACACACAGCCAAGGAGCCCCATGATGGCGCAGTACGCGATCCTCATCTTCGACACCCCCGCGGCCGGCGACTACACGCCCGATCAGCAGGCGGCCAGTCAGCGGCATGCCGACGACCTCATCGACTCCGGCGCCATGATCACGGCATATGCGCTGCAGTCCGCCGACACCGCCACCTCTCTGCGCGGCGACGTGATCACCGACGGCCCGTTCATCGACTCCAAGGAAGTCATCGCCGGCTTCTGCGTCATCGAGGCCCCCGACCTGGACGCAGCCTTGGAGCTGGCGCGCCGCAATCCCGCCGTGCAGTGGGGCCGCGGCGGTGTGGAGGTGCGTCCCGTCGCCGGCGGCATCCCGCCGATCGCCCGATGACGGCGGTGCCGGCGGTGACGGTCGCCGGGCGGGCGGTCGCCGACGCGCACCGGCGCGAGTGGGCCTGCGTGCTCGCAGCGACGGTGCGCGTCGCCCGCGACCTGGACCTGGCCGAGGAGTGTGTGCAGGAGGCGTACGCCGCGGCGCTGTCGGCCTGGGAACGCGACGGAGTCCCGGGCAACCCGGCGGCGTGGCTGACCACCGCGGCCAAGCGGCGGGCCGTGGACGCCGTCCGCCGTGAGCGGGCATTGCGCTCGAAACTACCCCTGCTGGTGGAGCCGCTAGAGGCCGTCGACGAGCTCGCCCGGGACGGGCTGGACCAGCCTGAGGGGGAGGTCGTGGAGGCGGAAGATGTCGTCCCCGACGAACGGCTGCGGCTGATCTTCACCTGCTGCCATCCCGCCCTCGCACGTGACGCGCAACTCGCGCTCACCCTGCGGCTGGTGTGCGGACTTTCGACACCGGACGTCGCCAGGGCGCTGCTGGTGTCGCAGCAGACGATGGCCGCTCGGATCACGCGGGCGAAGAAAAAGATCTCCGCCGCGCGCATCCCCTACCGCGTGCCGCGCCCGGCGGAACTTCCCGACCGGCTCACGGCCGTGCTCGGCGTGGTGCACCTGCTGTTCACCGCCGGGCACACCGCCCCGTCCGGCTCCTCGCTCATGCGCACCGACCTGGCCGACCGGTCACTGCACCTGGCACGCACGCTGCACGCATTGATGCCGGACGAGCCCGAGGTCCGCGGGCTGCTCGCGCTGGTACTGGTCACCGACGCCCGGCGTGCCACCCGGAGCAGTCCGGACGGCCGGCTGCTGCGGCTTGCCGAGCAGGACCGCACGCTGTGGGACCGGGCCGCACTGGCCGAGGCACACGAGCTGATCGTGGCGGGGCTGCGGAGCGGCCGCGCGGGGCGCTACACGCTTCAGGCGGCGATCGCCTCGCTGTACGCGCAGGCGCCGACGTATGAGGAGACGGACTGGCCTCAACTGGTGCGGCTCCACGACAGGTTGCTGTCGCTGTGGCCCTCACCGGTGGTCGCGCTGAACCGGACCGTGCCGGTGTCGATGGCCCACGGACCGGCCGTCGCCCTGGCACACGTCGAGGCGCTGGAACAGGACGGCCGGCTCGCCCGTTACCCGTACCTCCCGGCGATCAAGGCGGATCTGCTGCAACGCCTCGGCCGCGCCAACGAAGCAGCCGCCGCCTACCGACAGGCGCTGCAACTGACCGGCAACGAGGCGGAGCGGACCTTCCTCACCGGCCGTCTCGCCGATCAGGCAACCAGCACCATGGAGGAGGCCGACTCACGCAAGAGGTGACCGCAGGGCCACCACACCTGCCTGGGATGACCGCGCCGACGCCACCCGGCTGGACGGTCCTGCGCCAGGCCATGATCCACAACTGGCAGCTTCGACGGCTGCGTTCGCTGATCCGCCCCCCTTCGTGCTGGCATGCCAGGCGCGGCGCACGGGAGGTCACGAATGAGTGACTGCTACACGTAAACAACACATGTTCTTCACCTGTCGCGCTACGGTCAACGCTTCAACGACCTTTGGGGGACTAGTGAGCAACCCGTACACCTTGCCGCCGCAACCACCTGTGCCGCCGGTCAGGACGGCTCCGCGATGGGCCCGGAAGCGGTATGTGATGCCCGCGCTCGGACTCGCCTTCTTCCTCGGTGTCGGCGCAGGCGCCGGCGACCAGGGCAGCGGCAGCGACGCGAAGGCGGCGGCCGCCAAGGTGCAGCCGACCGCCACCATCACCGCGACGGCCACCGCCACGAAGACCGCGACGCCTGCGCCCGCGCCGACGGTGACAGCGACGAAGACGAAGACGGTCAAGGTGAAGGTGACCGTCACCGCGACCGCGGCCGACAGGAGTTCGGAAAGCAGCGGGGGCTCTACCGGCGGGTCGTCTTCGGGCGGCAGCTCAAGTTCCTCGGGCGGTTCCAGCGCCGCAAACGGCGCAACCGCCCTGTGTAATGACGGCACTTACTCGTATGCGGCTCATCATCAGGGCGCGTGTTCCCACCACGGCGGTGTAGCCGTCTTCTACCGGTAGACCGGCTTCCGGGTTCCACGGGCGCACATCACCGGGAGTGAGGCTCTCACGCGAGTGGGGGGCGAGGGGGCCCGACCGCAAGATCGTGTTACTGGCTCCAATGAGTCGGCTCACCTGCTACCCCTGCCGGTACTGGCAGGGGATCAGCCGGCGGTCGGGATCCTGCCGTGTGCAAATCGTCCGGAACTTTACTACCGAGGCGTTGCTGTCAGCCCGCATGGTGTCTGGAATGAAGCTTTCAGCTCCATGTGTCGGCGAGGAGATTCTGTGAGAAAGAGGATGCTGCACGTGGCTTTTGCCGCGGCCGCGGCTCTTCTCGTGGGGTCAATCACCTATGCCACGCCAGCAGATGCGCATGCTGCTTGTGGATCAACGCGTCCGCCCAACCTCGACGCGACCGCGATCAGCAGCAAGGGCAACGGCATCAACATGCGCAGTGGCTCCAGTACTGCCTGTTCCATAAACGGCACGATCTACGGTACGCATCAAATCGACTACTACTGCTGGACGGCCGGCAGTCCCAGTGGCTACACCTGGACGTTTGCCAGGGATGTCACCGCCAGTTGGGCCGGGTGGATGCGTGACGACCTCCTCAACGATGGAGGTAGCAAAAGCTGGTGTGGTTTTTGAGGGCTCTGATGCACTCGTGGTTCTTGTCGGCTGGAACACACAGCGTCCGCCTCCCGGCGGCCTCCGCGACGCGACTGCCACCGCCATAGCATTGCGGCAGGTCACGCCACAGAGCATTCGTCCGGAACCGCCTGCACCCCGCTGACCACTTAATGGCCCCCAATGCTTGCCGTGCGCGCACGCTTCCGCGGACGCCTACGAACTGCGGCCTGCGGACTGCGTTTATGGGCCGCATGTCAGGACCACGTGGCTCCGGGCGTGGTGGGCGTCCCATGCGGGGTCGCGGGCGTGACCGGTCGGCTGTCAGCCGCCACGACGGTGGCGCTGGCGGGCGTAGGCGGCGGCGGGCGCCGTTTACGTAGTTGCCGGTGAAGCGTCCATGCTGTGCAGCCGGTTCAGGACCTGCAGGAAGTGTTCAAGGCCTTCTGTGCAGGTCGGCTTGGTGCTGGGCCAGTTGCTGAGAGAGGGCGACGGCCTCGCGCGCGGCCGTCAGACCTTCGTCTCGCCGTCCGGCGAGTCCCAGTGCGATGCCGAGGCCGTCCAGGTACATCGCGAGGTCGAGGCGGTAGGCGTCGGGCTGTTGGTGGGCGAGCTGCCGGTAGAGGTCGACGCGCGCGCCGTACCCGCGGCCTGCCACGGTAAGAAGGACGGCGAGCATGGCCGGTTGCGCTTCTGCCCGGTGCCCCACACCCCGAGCCGTTTACCCCTCAATCCCCCGGTCCCGCCACCGGCGTCCGGGCCGCCGCAACAGGTCCACGGGTTCACGACCGGAATCACAGTCCCAGCGGTCCGATGCACGGCCGCGCGCCTGGCCTCGAGGGTGTGCCGAAGGTCGGCTGGCTGGTGAGGCGGAGCGGGCTGTGGCGGTCCCGTTTCGTGAGTGCAGGCGGCACAGCGCGATGACGGCGGTGCTGTGCCTCATGTTGCGCCGCGCCTGGCAACGGCGGTGCGGGGGTGGGCCCTTGCGCAGGTGGCGGACGGCTGGGGCTGTGCAAGGGGCCGCGGAGTTGACGTTTCGTCGGCGCGATCGCCGGCGTCTTGCATGGCCGGCGACGGCCGCCGGCGTCGTGGACGGGGCTGTGGGCGTCGGTGAGAGCGTGCGACCCTCTTTATGGGCGGTGGCGTCGACGAGCGGGTGACGTTCGTTTCGGGTACTTCCGAGGGGGCGGTGTGCAGGGACGGGGTGTGGGACTACTGGCGGGCGTGGTGATCGTGGCGTGCATGGTGCTTGCCGAGTCGGGCGGGCCGGGCGACGCACCGGCCGGGTCGCTGCCTGCCGGCACCGCCCGGGAGGTGGTGTCGAACCGGGTCATGACGTGGAACCTGTGCAACCCCTGCGGAGCGAGCAACGTCGATCGGGCGGCACAAATCGCCACCTACGCGCCCCAGGTGATCGGCGTGCAAGAGGCGTGCGCGGGTGACGTCGAGCGGATCCGACACTACCTGGAGAGCCGGCACGGGCTGGTGTACCACGTCGCATACGGGCCGGTGCTCCGTAACTGGGGCCGCTGCGGGGGCATGCCCTGGAGTCCAGGGGCCTACGGGCAGGCGATCCTCTCGGCGGCACCGATGACGGGACAGGTCACCGTGGAGTACCCCGACGGCGGCTCCGAGGACCGCGGCTACATGGCGGTCACCACCGAGGTGGGCGGCCGATCCGTCCGGATCTTCAACACCCACTTCGCCGAACGGCGCCAGGAGGCTGTCCGCGCGGACCAGGCCCGCGTTCTCGCGGCAGCCGTCGCCAAGCACGACCGCGCGATCGTCATCGGTGATTTCAATGCCGTACCGGACGCCCCCGAGCTCGGCAGAATGTGGAAGCTGGCCCAGGACGCCGACCCGCGGTGCCGACCGTCGGCAGCCCACCTCTGCGAGCCGAGCACCGACTGGCAGAGCAGGTTCGACTACATCTTCCTGCGGGGCATCGCACCCCTCGAACAGGCCGTGCATCCCACCCCGTACTCGGACCACGACCTACTGCACGCCGACCTGGACGTGGCCTGAGCGGTCGCCCGGCGTGCATGGACCTGGCCACCAGGCGGGAAGGCCGTCGAGTGTCGTGGTGATCTGGCGGGCGATCGGGGCCGTGGGCGCGGTGCGGTAGACATGGCTGCTCGGGAAGGTGTCCGGGTCGAAGGCGGACGTTGTGTGCTCCCGCCTGGCGGCCACCTTCTCGCTGCTCGGCTTCGGCTCGTCGGAGCTGGAGTTGGGCAAGATGCCGCGAAAACCAGCACGTTCAGGCGGTGAGGCCCCTTCGGGCAACTGCCCGGTGACGCCTAGACATCCCCGATACGGTTCTGCGCCGCCGGCACCGCCCTTCCGATTGCGGTGGCGAGCGTGGCTCCGAGGATGCTGACGCCGACCAGGGTCGGCCAGATCACGGTGGCCCCGGTGGACAGCAACCCGGAGAGGGCGGCCGGAGCGATCGCTCCTGCGGCGGTCACGGCGAGTTGGTTGAGGGCCAGGTACCGACCGCGGAGGGCGTCCGGGGCGCTCTCCGCGGCGATGGTCGACGTGACGGGGCCGCCGAGGATCTCCCCGAAGGTGTAGCTGCCGGTGCCGAGCAGCACGAGAGCGCTCGCGAGGGCCGGCGCAGGCATCCGGTCGGCCGCGAGGAGCATGAGGTAGCCGGTCGCGAAGCAGGCGTGGCCGGTGACGAGGACGCGGCTGCGGATGTGCCCGTTGAGCTCCCTGACCACGATGCCTTGGCCGAAGCCGACCATCAGGGTGTTGAGCGTGAAGACCGCCCCGGCCATCCAGCCCGGCAAGCCCAATACGTCCACGGCGTAGACCGGAATCGCGATGTTGAGGGCGAACAAGGAGATGGCGAAACACAGTTGATGTGCGACGAGTGTCAGGTATCTCCGGTCCCGGAGTACACGCGGCCAGCCTCCAGCAGCCACGTGGCCGGGCTTGGGGCGGGCGTTCGGCACGGCCTGCAGCAGGGCGAATGCGGCGATGTAGGACAGGGCGTTGGCGGCCACGATCGCGGCGTAGCCGGCGTGCGTGCCGATGGTGACGGCAACGCCGGAGAAGAGTCCGCCGAGTGCATAGCCGAGGTTGCGTACCGACCCGAGCAGGCCGAACCAGCGCTCGCGTTGGCCGGGCGCGGCCAACGCCGTGACGGTCACCCCGTAACAGCCGAAGAACACCGCCCGGCCGGCGCTGTTCAACCAGGCGCACAGGGCGATCTGCCATGTCTGGCCGGCGGCGAGGTATCCGGCGAAACCGAGCGCCTGGGCCAGGTTCGCCGCCTGCAGAACCGGCTTGGCGCCGTACCGGTCGACCAGTCCGCCGACCAGCGGGCCCGCAGGGAGCGCCAGCAGCCCGGCCGTCGTCAGCGCCGCACCCACCTGCACCAACGTCAAAGACGTGGTGGCCAGGAAATACAACATCGACACGGGGATGAAGACGCCGGTGCCGATCGCGTCGATGAGGATCGCCGCGACGAAACGGCGGTGTGGAGCTACCAGGGGATGGATCGCGCGATCGGAAGTGGTCACAGCGCGGACGGTATAGTTTCTATATCGGTATCCACAACGCTACTGGGAGGCGTCCATGGGCAAGGCCTACAACGTCATGGCCGCGACCTGCCCCAGTCGCACCGTCCTGCACCGGATCGGGGCGCGCTGGACGGTGTTCGTGGTCAACGCACTGGACGCCGGCCCGATGCGCTTCACTCAACTCAAGGCGCATGTACGGGGGATCACGCCGAAGGCGCTCAGTGAGACGCTGCGCGCGATGGAGTACGACGGTCTGATCTCCCGCACGGAGATCCCCGCACATCCCCCGCATGTCGAGTACGCCCTCACCGACCTCGGCCGGTCGTTGCTGGTGCCGCTCCGTGCCGTCCGGGAATGGGCCGAGCGCCATGTCCCCGACATCGAACGCGCCCGCGCGCAGGCTGACGCGCGACGATAACGTCGCTCGCCCCCCAGGTCGGGCTCAGACGAGCCCTGTCAGGCCGACAACCGACGCACCCCACCGGTCCCTCGCCACAAGGCCCCGTCGCCCCCTCGTCGCGTCGTGCGCACGCCGATGCCAGGCCCATGGTCATCAGCTGCTGACAGCTGATCAATCGTGCGAGTGGCGGCCGGCTCGATGACCACTGCTCCTTCCCTCCTGAGCAAGCGGCACTTGCACGTCGCCGCCCGCCGTCGATCGGCCACAGATTCTCCCGAGGCTCGTGTCGAGAAGCTCAGCGCGGCTCCGACGTCTCCTGCGTAGGGTCAGTGAAGGGACGGCTATGCAGACATTGACCATCGACGTATTTGTCTCGGTTGACGGGTGGGCCGGCAGCGCAACCTCGCCCGGCTACTTCGGTTACCTCGGCCCGGAGCTGCAGGAGTGGGTCCATGCCGAGTCGGCCCTGCCGCAGTTGGTCATCCTGGGGCGCCGGACGTACGAGGCGCTTGCGGGCTTGCCCGGGGAAGCGCGTGACGGCTCCACACAGCGGCTGGCCGAGATGAACAAGGTCGTGTTCTCCACAACACTGGAATCCACGGCATGGCCCAACACCCGCATCTGCCATGACGATCTGATCGGGGAGGTCACTCGACTCCTACGCGACAGCGATGTTCCGCTCCGCACCATGGGCAGCCTTTCCGTTGCCCGGCAACTTCTTGCCGCCGGGCTCGTCGACCGCCTGCGGCTGATGACGTTTCCCCTGCTCGTGGGGCCATCGGGCCGCGAACCGTTCTTCGCGGACGCGGCGTCGGCGGACCTGGAGCTCGTCAGCCATCGCGCGCTGGACGGCCGGGTGCTGTTGATCGAGTACCGGCCGACGGGTGATGACATTCCACGGGCTTGAGCGACGAGCACCCGGGCACCGCCGTCACGGCAGCCCACCGTGGCGCCACGGCGTGCCCGCAGGATGGAGGGCTGGCGAAGGTGGCTCGGCCGTCGCAAGAAAGGCTCGGTGAGGGCGTCTATCTGTCGGCCGAGCTTCTGTGCCCCGGTGGGCACCCGAGCGCAGCCGATGAGGATCTCGGTGCGGTGGGCGGGTTCAGCGACCAGGAGGTCGAAGCTGCCGGGCTCGAGGGGGGTGCTCATGCTCGGGGTTCTGTCAGAAAACGGTACGCCGGAGTTCTTGAACGGCCCTGGCTTTTGCATGAGTCGGTTTGTTGAACCTCGTCCATCGAAAACTTGCGGGCCGCCGCCGGATCAGCGCCGATAACCTCGTGGGCGTGATCTAGGAGGCAGCGATGGGCATGGATGGAGGCGCTCCGACAACAGCGCACCTCCACGATGTGCTGAACCGTGATGGGCGCGTCGTGATCGCTGAAGGATCTCCTGACGAGGCAGACTCCGTCGACCTGCGGAATGGCCGGTACTCACCGGGTGGTTGGCGGAGCGCGGCCTGACCGGATCCCAGGAGGAGCAGGCAGGGGTGGCGGTACAGGACGCCGAGGAAGACCGGCGCCGGCTCCGTTGGCTCCAGGCGGCGCCCGCTGGCCTGCGCGACGCCAAGGTCCAGCTCGCCACGCTCGTCAACGATGGCTGTCCCGACTCGATCGAGCGGATCCGTGCCCTGCTGACATGGGCCGGGGTTCCCGCCAGGGAGTCCACCGGCGGCCTCAAGCGGTACGACATGGCGGTCGAGCTGCTGCTACTCGCCGAGGACCCCGATCTGGCCATCGCGGCGCTCGCCACGGGCACGCCGAGTCCGGGCCACCTCGACGGCGCGGCCCAACTCTTCAGTTCCTTCGAGTGGACCACCGCGCACGGCAGGGACCTGGCCGAGCCGCTGCGGTCGATGTTGATCGCGCACATCCCGGCAGACGGCACCGCCCCCATGAGGTTGCGGATGCGCCACGGCTATTACGGTGCCGAGCGATTTGCCTGACGGGAGACTGCTGACCGTCGGACGGGCCTCGACCGACTCCTTCGCCGGCATCGCCCGCCGTTTCCGTACTGCCGTCATCGCAGCCAGTACCCGACCCTCGTCGAGGGCAGACGAATACCGGGCTGACGACACTCCTGCCGCTCGCTGTCGTCGTCATCGGCTGACGGTTGGCGCAGCGGACCGCGCCACAGGGGATGTGCCTGATGCCCGCAGACACAAAGGTCAGGAGCCTCCGCGATATGGGCGACGGAGGACCAGCTGAAGGTGGAGAAGTCGGTGCGGCTGTTCGCCGACCGCCTGGGCTCGTCCTTCCATACGGTGCGCACTTGAACGGTGTCTCGATTGGTGATCGGTCCGGGATTACAACTCACGCCACTCACCCAGCTCGGCAGGCGCCCCGGTCTGGATGAACTTGCGTACGAGGGTCCATGCGCGATCGACGGCGAGGACGCAGTCGCCACTGATTACGGCCAAGTCGTCCATGATCGGCACTTGCACGAAGGAATCCGCTGAGGCGGTGCCATCACCGACGAGCAGGGAGGACTTCTCAGCGGCGCTGAATTGATGGATGACTGCTTGATCTTCTTGGAAGCCCAGGGTCAGCAGGGGATACTCGTCGCCCGGCAGGCGGACTTCCAGGTATCCCTGG
The DNA here is from genome assembly GCF_042800575.1 of Streptomyces sp. NPDC057616. Taxonomy (NCBI): domain Bacteria; kingdom Bacillati; phylum Actinomycetota; class Actinomycetes; order Kitasatosporales; family Streptomycetaceae; genus Streptomyces; species Streptomyces sp. NPDC057616. Next base: position 71,895 of record NZ_JBHVGU010000015.1, on the reverse strand, counting down.
CCATGCGAGCGAAGTGCGGTGAAGTGATCCGTCAGATGCGCAACGTCGGAGCTTCGTTCAATCGCGGAGAACCGTCGCGATTCCGGGTCCGTTGCCGTCCACCACACGAGCATCCCTGCGACCTCCTATTGCCCGGCCATCGTGCTCGGGACTCCAAGAATGCACTGATCTGCAGAGGCGCCGGTGGCAGATCAGGGAGCTGGCGATGACGACGAAGGCGAGAAAGTGGCCGGCCTTGCGCTCGTAGCGACGGCCGGCTTACTGGCTCGATGTGAGGCTCCGTTGCGTTGGGACGGGGGTCAACTCCCGCCACCGCAGGGACGGCAGGGCCGGTCTACGGAACAGGTACTTACCCCCGCCCGTCCGCACACCGGCGCCGCATCCGCACGCTCGACGCACACAGACGAGCTCTGCAGACACCCGGCAAGGTCGCCCGGCGAATACACGGACCCGTACGCGACCGTGGCCCTACGCGAGCAGACCGGATGCCACGCGTTGCCCCGGGAGTGTGACCGGTTCTGCGTTCACTCGTTTGACGGAGCGGTACACCCGCGTTGTCTTCCGGAAAGCACGTCACCGAATGCACCTCCGCTTGCTCAGGCCCCATGCAAGACCCCTGATTCAGGAGGCCGAAGCCGTCCTCGTCGAGCGGTACCGGGACCTGGTCCGCCTGGCGCACCTCACCCTTCCGGCAGCACTCGGTCACCATCGGCGGGTACTCCTGGCGCATTCTCTTGTTCAACGGGCCCTGCCGCGCGCGCGGACGAAACCAGGCGTGCCTTCTGTACCACACCCCCGCGAGGAGGTCCCCAGCCGGCAGACCGCGGAGCGACGGCTCATCGTGGAAGTGCTGCGCGCGGCTTTGGCGTACGAACGACGTTCGCGCTGCTGGTCTCCGCGGTTCGCTCTGCCTGCGGCATTCAAGACGCGGTTGCCCCTCGTCATCGGACTCCGGTTGTTCCCGCGGTCGGGCGGTGCGGACGAACTGGACTTCGCCCGGCGGCTGTCGGAGGTGCCCGCCGCCTCACGTGCCGCATGCCTTTTGCGCTCGGTGCACGGCCTGTCCGAGGCTGCCGTCCACGACCTGCTCGAAGCTGCGGGGGTTGAGGACCCTGCCGCTGCCATGCGTACCGCCGACTCGCTCGCAGCCGCCCAGCTCGCGCCGACGGCCGCGCTGCTCTCGTCGCAGGAATTCGATGCCTGTGTCCTCCAGGCCGGTCCCACCGATCTGCTGCGCCGCGGCCGGCGCATCAGACTGAGTCTCGGTGCCGCCGCCATCGGTCTGGCAGCTGCCACCGCAGTGGTCGTGACTGCCGCCGGCGACACAGTGCGCGTACCTTCCGCTCAGGCTCGCGCCGACCACACCGCCTTCAGCCCCGCGGAGTTGGTGCGCACTCCGGCGCAGGCATGGGACGACACCTCCAGGGTCGACTTCACCGCATGGCCGCCCCGCGGCTCGAGGTCGCATGACGACGGTTTGCTCGGCCGGGCGTTGACCACCTGGGCACATCCGCCGGCTGGCACTCGTGTACGGCTTGCTCCCGCCACAACCGCGGCCGCGCCGACGACCAGACCACAACTGCTGTACGCCGGAGACGTCGCCGATCGGGCCGTGGTGCTCCTGTACGACGGCACTCGACTTGCTCGCTACAGCGAGTCCCGCTCCTCGGCGCGTACCGCGGAACTCAGAGTTGCCCGTACCGACGACGCGGACCTCACGACGGCTGCCGCTGTGTCCCTGTACTCGGGCAAAGGCAGCGCACGTTATCTGTTGGCGCCTTGGATCTCCGAGGTGAGCATCCGGGACTTGCTGCGTCCGGACGTCCTCGCACGTCCGCTGCGGACGGCGAGGGACGGTGTCACGCGGCCGGTGTCCGTGGTGTCCGCCGGCCGCGGCTGCGAGAGCCGCCCGGTGCTGCAGCTGCGTTCCTCGGCACGCATCGTCGAGAAGCACTCGTTTCTGCTGGCCGACCGGGGCGCGTTGTCCCCGGCACACCTCACCTATACCCCGCTGCCCGGTAAAGGTGGGCCGCCCGGGCGGCCCCGAGAGGCAACCGGTCCGGCCGCCCTCCTGGCATGGGCTCACACGGCCTGCACCCTCGACTCGCCCGGGAACGCCGGCGTCCGATCCGTCAACGCCTGGGACTTCGCCGAGCAGAGTCTGCCCGACCGCGGCGGCACGGCTGTGTGGAGCTGTGCCCGCGCCGACACCTGGAGCGGACCCGGCGATGTGACGGTGACCCTGCGCACCAGCAGGGACGTGCCGGCGGAGCCCGCCCGCACGATTGCGCGGGCGCGGTCGACGGCCGCCTGCAGCCGTTTCGGTCAGAACGTCGCGGCGACGGTGGGCTGGCGGTCGCCGGCCGGTCACTGGTACGTGCTGGCGGCCGGCAGCAGGGCCGTGACACGTCTGTCGGTGAGCGGGGACGTGTCGGCCACGAAGCAGGGGCGGACTCTCGATCTACCTGTTTCCCGCAGACCACGGACCCAGGTCCGGGCCACTGTGGCTACGGGAGAGCAGCTGCATGCTTTCGGCTCCCGGTGAGAGAGGACCCTTGCCGTCGCGGCGCGTGCGGGCATGGCCGCTTTGCTGGGGCCGCTGATCACTCACATCGGTTGCTCGAACCGCCTCCGACCGGTCCCAGTCGGCGTGGCCGTTCACGTCGAAGACGGACACATCGCGGAGTCCGGCACCTCCCCTCACACTGGCGTGCGGCGCAGCACGATGGACAACATCGCCCGAGAGGCGGGCATGTCCCGTCCCGCTGTCTACCAGTACGTCCGCAACAAGCAGGACGCCTTCCGGCGCCTGGCCGCCCGCCTGCTGGACGCGGCCCTGGCCGACGCCCGCGCCGCGATCGCGACCCCCGGAGATCTGACGGAGCAGCTGACCGGAGTGCTGGAGGCGAAGCTCGGGCTGGCCGCCCGGCTCTGGCACGACAGTCCCGCGCACGCCGCTGAGCTCCTCGGCGTCGAGACCCGTCAGTCGGCGGACCTTGTCGAGGCCTACAACGACGCGATGCGTGACCTGCTCACCTCGGCGATCGCCACCACCCGACCCGATCTGAGCAAGGCGGACGCCGGCGAGGTGGCGGAACTGCTGCTGGCGTTCACCCGCGGCCTCGAAGCCGACCTCGCCGACCCCGAGGCCCCCGCTCGACGCCTGCGCCACGGTGTCGCGCTGCTCATCGCCGGCCTTGACCACGACCACCCCGACAAGGAAGCGCCATGACCACCACCGCCGTACTGATCACCGGAACCTCCTCGGGCATCGGCCGGGCCACGGCCCTGCGCCTGGCCGCCCATCCGGAGCTGACGGTCTATGCAACCGCCCGCCGACCCGAATCCCTTGCCGATCTCGCCCGAGCCGGAGCTAGCACCCTGGCCCTGGACGTCACGGACGAACAGTCGATGGCCGATGCCGTCAAGACGATCGAGACCGAGCACGGCTCGGTCGGTGTGCTGGTCAACAATGCCGGCTACGGCGCGTACGGCACCGTCGAGGAGACCGGCCTGGACGCGGTGCGCCGCCAGTTCGAGACCAACGTCTTCGGGCTGGCCCGGATGAGCCAGCTGGTGCTGCCCGGCATGCGTGCCGCCGGGCGGGGCCGCATCGTCAACGTCGGCTCCATGGGCGGCCGGCTCGTCTTCCCGGCCGGCGGGTACTACCACGCCAGCAAGTACGCGGTCGAAGCCCTGACCGACGCGCTGCGCTTCGAGGTCGCGCCTTTCGGGATCAAGGTGAGTCTGATCGAGCCAGGCCTGATCCGCACCGGCTTCGGTGACACCGCCGCCCGTACCTTGGCCGACTCGGCAGCCCCGACCGGGCCCTACGACAGCCTGAACGAGGCTGCCGACCGGCAAATGACCCAGTCCTACCGGTCGAAGCTGCTGTCGGCCCCGCCCGAGGCCGTCGCCGAAGTCATCGAGCACGCTGCCACCGGCGCGCACCCGCGCACCCGCTACGTGGTAACGCCCGCCGCCAAGCTGCTGGTCCACAGCAGGCGCCTGCTCGGAGCTCGGTTCTTCGACGCCTACCTCCGCCGCCAGTTCAACAGTGCGGCGTGACCAGGCTCCCGGGCCGGCCGGCCGATGACGACCTGGCCGGCAGCAGTGCTGCCTGCGCCCGGGCTGCGCTGCAGCGTCGGCAGGCCGAGTGCCGCCCCTGGGTGTCCGAGGGTCAGACCGCGGCGGCGTACCCGTAGAGGGCGCGGCGCGCGTCGTGCTGCTGCCCGGTGCTGGCCTCGCCGTGTTACCCATCGACTGCCTGGCGGCACACCTGCACCGGCAACTGGCCGACGCCACCCGCCTGTGACACGCCTTCCAGACCATCGGGGCTCGTTCCGAGGCGACCGAGCTGAACTGACGGCACGTCAGAAAGCCTGCGCCGGACCTCTCTTTGACTCCGAGCTCGACAACGGCACCTGTCAGGCCTCCGGCGAGGCCGCCGACCGGGTGCGAGTGGAGAGCGGCAAGCGTCGGGGCGCAGTGGGTGGCGCGCACTCCTGACCTGGTCACGCCCTTTCCAAGCCACACGCCGACCACAGGCGACTGGCTGCAGGCGCCCGCCCTGGCTAGCCGCCTCTTCTCATGCCAATGCCGTCAGGAACGCTGTCCAGCTTGGCGGCGTGCGCCGGTGGCGCAAGGTGCCCGACGTGTGTTGCGGCCGCAGCGATTTTGCTTCCTGGCTCGGTGTGTAGGTCAACAACTACCGCATGTGGCAGTTGTGTTGTGCTGCTCGGTGCGACATGGCCTCGTCGCCCTGCGAGGCGACAGCCGAGGCAGCTGGGGTGGCCGCTTCGGGCAGTCGGATCCCTGACTCGCCTGAGGCACTGCACGCCATGGACCGGATGATCGCCACGGCGCAGTTCGGACAGCAGGACATCGCCCGGAGACTGGGTCTGAATGTGACGGACCTGACGTGCCTGGGTTTCCTCATCGAGGCGTCCCTGGACCTCTGCTCGAGGAAGCGCTGCGAGAGGTCCGTCCGTCAGGAAGCGTCAAGCCGCTAGCCAGCACCTGAGCGTTCGGCGCCGTCTCGGCTACGGAGATGTCGCGGCGCCGTCCAGGGTCATGGCCATCGAGAGGTGGATCTGGGTCAGCAGGCCATGCGGCTGGTTGGTAATCCTGGTGGCCTGCGTCGGCAGATCGTCGTCGGAAGCCCACGATCATCTCCGACTCGACGATCGCCTCGTCCTCGCCGTCGATCGCCCGCGGTGTGTGTCGATGGCCCGCAGCGTGGGCGGCATCGCGCGAGCGGTGTCGGCGTTGATGAACGCGGCTGCTGCCGCGGCCCTGGCTTCACCGGGGTAGAGGTCGGCGATGCGTCGCGTCGTCCACCCGGGCAGGTAAGCGACCGGGCAGCCCATGTCCCTTGCGACCAGTACGAAGCCGCCCACCGCGCATAAGTCCCTGTGACGGTGCGGCTTGTCCTCGCCAGCCAGAGGCGGGGCGCGCCGGGCGGCCACACATGTGACGTCACGGCCGCGGTCTGGCGAGGTTGGCGGCGAACGGGCATCAGATGGCCTTCTGACGGTGGCAAGCCACATCTTGAGCGGGTGAGACTGCCTGCATGTGGAGTGGTGGCTGGCCGTGCAGCATCCCGGCCGAACCACCTGCATCGAGGCGGGGTGCCTCGATGCCGCGGCTCGAGATAAGGAGAGTCACATGGCGACGTTCGTCCTGGTGCCCGGCGGTTGGAAGGGCTCGTGGTCGTACGAGGCGGTGGTTCCGCTGCTGGAGCGTGCCGGTCATGCCGTTCACGCCCTGACCCTGACCGGTCTGCGGCCGGACGACGACGACGCGACACTCGCGACCGCCAACCTCGACACGCACGCCGACGACGTATTGCGACACCTCGACCGTCACCACATCACCAACGCGACGCTGGTCGGCCACAGTTACGCTGGAATGGTGATCTCCGCGGTCGCCGACCGCGCTGGCGGCCGGATCTCGCGACTGGTGCATCTCGACGCCTTCGTACCGCGCGACGGGGAGTCCTGGTGGTCGTCGACGAACGACTACTTTCGGGAATTGGCTGCTGTCGGCGCTGCGGCCACCGGCTACGCCATCCGACCGCCCGACGGCGGCGATCCCCGCCGCCGTCCGCATCCCTTGGCCTCGTTTCTGCAGGCGATCCGGCTCACAGGCAAGCTCGACCAGGTCCCCCGGCGGGAGTTCGTCTACTGCTCGGGATGGGAAGACCGGACGCCTTTCGCCGGACTCCGCACCCGCCTCCGAGCCGATCCCGGTTGGCAGGTCCACGACCTGCCAACCGGCCACGACGCCATGCACGAGGCCCCGGAGGCGGTCGCCGCGCTCCTTCTCGGCGAATGCGTGGGAGATGCATCGTCGTAGTGGCGAGGTCGCTCGCCGACCATGGCTCGCGAGCCATGGTGCGCACCGGCGCGGGCAACCTCGGTCAGGCCCTCGCGTGGTCCGGCCACGGTCGGGGGAAGGCGACGGGGCTGTTGTGGCCTCCCGCTTTGCGACGGTGGCCGAGCTTGATCGCATCCGCGCGTCGGACGCCCGGCTTGAGCCGGTGAAAGATGCCCCTGGTGAGCGCGTACGGCGGGGATCAGCGTGTCGGTGTTGTCAGTCGGTCGGTGATCTCTTCGGCGGTGAGCACGAGAGCGAAACCCTTGCGCAGGACCGCGAGTTCGGGTTCTTGCCGGGACTCGTCGTCGGTGGCCGTGACGTCGGAGCCGAAGACGACCTTGTAGCCGCGCTCGTATGCCTGCCGGGCGGTGGTGCCGCAGCAGTAGTTGGTGAGCGTTCCCGTGACGATGACCGTGTCGCGGCCGAGGTTGCGGAGCATCGTGTCGAGCGGGGTGTCGTAGAACGCCCCGTAGGAGGGTTTGCGGATGACGGCCTCTTCGGGGTGGCGGCCCATCGGGGCCCACACCTCGGCAGGGCCCGGCCGGCGCCAGTCGGTGTCGGCATGAGGGAGGAACCGCAAGGCGTGCGGCCGGTCCAGTCCGAGATGGGTGTCGTCAAAGATGGTCCACAGCACCGGGACAGAGGCTGCCCGGCAAGCTTCGACCAGCTGCTGCAACCTGGGTGCCATCCGGGTGGCCGCGGGCACCCAGTAGGGACTCCAGCCGGGCCGTACGAATTCGTCTTGCATGTCGATCACCAGCAGCGCCGTGCGTTCGGGCCGTACGTCGAACGATGCCCGGCCACGCTCGTAAGCGTTGCGCGCCCGTGTGGTCACCCATTCCTCGGTGTATGCCATCCCGACTCCTGCCTCGATTCGAGGTACCTCGATTCGACATGCGAGACTAGCACCATGCTCGAACTCGCGATCCTGGGATTCCTGGCCGAGAGCCCGTTGCACGGCTATCAACTGCGGCAGCGGATAGAGCACTTGTCCGGCCACGCCCGGCCGGTCAGCGATGGCAGCCTTTACCCGGCGATCAACCGGCTGGTCGGCGCCGGGCTGCTCGACCGGCGGACCGAACCGGGCGCCTCGGCCGCTCAGCGGCACACTCTGAGCCTCACCGATGCCGGCCACCGCGAGCTGCTGTGCCGACTGCGGGATGCCAAGGGCCTGGACATCAGCGACAGCACGCGGTTCTTCACGGTCTTGGCCTTCCTGTCCCACCTGCCCGACATCGCTGACCAGCACGCGGTACTGCGTCGGCGACTGGATTTCCTGGAACAGCCCGCGAGCTTCTTCCACGACGGTGACCGCCGGCTGGGTGCCGACGACACCGACGACCCCTACCGGCGCGGCATGCTCGTCATCGCCCGGGCCACCAGCCGCGCCGAAAGGGCCTGGCTTCGGGAGGTGTTGGTCTGACACCGCCCTCGCAGGCACCTTGCCCGTTCTGCACCCGGGCGGCTCCTCAGGGGCGGCCGGCGGGGCGTTCTGCTGCCTGAGTCGTGGGAGATCAAGAAGATCGGCAAGTCCTGCTGTTGGGGCACTGTTCTGGCTGGCCGCGGCTTCTGTCGCCATGACGTTGCCGCCCTGCCGATGCTCTCTGTGTTCCATGCCCTGGAAGCCGCCGAAGGAGGAGCGTGATGGACCAGCGAGAGGCGATCGTCGCCGTAGTGCGGCGGGAAGAGCGGGTGCTCGTCATCCAGCGGGGACCGCTGGCCAGGCTGCCGGGGTACTGGGCGCCGCTCAGCGGCACACTCGAACCTGGTGAGACGCAGGAGGAGGCCCTGATCAGGGAGGTCCACGAGGAAGTCGGCCTCAGGATCTCGCCCGTCGCCAAGGTCTGGGAGTCACAGACCGAGGACGGCACGTTCCGTCTGCACTGGTGGACAGCGGAGGCGGAGCAGGGCGACGTCTTGATGAACCCGGGCGAGGTGAGCGACGCACTCTGGGTCACATCGCAGGAGTTCTCGCGGCTGCAGCCCGTCTTCGAGACCGACCGCGTGTTCTTCGACCACGTGCTGCCGCGGCTTTGATGGCGACTTTGACGTCACAGGCAACCCACCCGAAGGAGCGATGGCCGGTGACCTCGTTGGGCCGATACGCCGAAGTCCGGAAGATCCCCGGCCTCACACCGCTGCTGATGATGGGCGTTGTCGCACGGCTCGGCAGCGGCATGACACCGCTCGCCCTGCTGCTCCTCGTCCAGGCTGCGACGGGGCGGTATGCCTGTGCCAGCCTCGCGGTCGGTCTGTATGCCCTGGCCGGGGTGTCGATCAGCCCCGTGATCGGACGGCTCGCCGACCGGCTGGGCCCCTCTCCCGTTCTGCTGGGTACCGCCATCGCCCATGCGATGGCCCTGACCGGGCTGGTGATCACCGCCCGCGACGACAGCACCCTGCTGGTGATCTGCGCGGTGGCCGCCGCCGTCGGCGCGACCTACCCGCCCCTCACCGCAGTCATCCGCGGCGCATGCAACCGGCTCACCGCACCCACGACCGGCTGGGAACGCCTGCGGGGGACCGTGCTGGCCACGGACACCGCGTTGTACGAGGTGGTCTTCGTCATCGGTCCCCTGCTGGTGGGGGCATGCGTTGCGATCGCCACCCCGGCCGCGGCTATCGGCGCGGCCGCCGGGGTGACCCTGATCGGCACCACCGTGGTGGCCCGCGGCACCGCGATGCGCGCCCAGCGCCCTCGTGCCTGCCGCGTCAGAACGGGCGGTCTGGGCCCGCTGCGCCTGCCCGGCTTCACCGTGCTGCTGGGCTGCGTCGGCGCGCTGGGGGCGGGGTTCGGTGCCGTCAGTGTGGCGGTCCCTGCCTATGCCGCCGGGCACTCCGGCCCAGGCTCCGCTGCTCTGGCCGGCCTGTTGCTCGCGGTGTGGGGTCTGGGTTCGGCCGTGGGCGGTCTCTGGTACGGAGCCTGGCCGCCGCGCGCGCCCCTGCACCGGCAACTCGCCTGGCTGCTCGGCGGCGTGGCCCTGAGCCTTGCGGCACTCGCCGTCGTGCCCGGCCCGACGGTGCTCGGCGCCGCGCTCGTGCTCGGCGGTGGTGTCATCGCCCCCTGCCTGACGGTCTACATCTCCCTGGTGGGTCGCATCGTGCCTACGGGCATGCTCACTGAGGCGCATACCTGGATCGCTGCCGTCCCCGTCGCCGCGAACGCGGTTGGAGGAGCGGCTGCGGGCATCCTCGTGGACAGGCCGGGCGGTGTTTCCTGGGCCTTTGTCCTGGCAGGCGTGGTCGTCGCTGCCGCCGCCGTGAGTGCGGCGTGGCCGTCTGGACCGATCACTCGGGCCGACAAGGAAGCCGACGAGATGAGGGCGGCGGGCACGGACGACGACGCCATCTGCTCCGCCGCGTGAACGCGGGCCACCTGCCGCGGGGGCGCCGACCGCCCGTCGATTGGGCGGCCTGCGCCGCGGTCCGTCCATCCCTGCGCCGGATTGGACTGGAACAGGCTGGTCGGCTCGTCGCCGGCCCTCGTGGTGGCGGGTTGGCGGTCGAGTGCGGCAGTCTGACCGGGGCGGTCCGCCCGGAGCCATCAGGCACGGGCGAGGAGGATGCGTAGAAGCGTTGCCTGAACGGAGTTCTGGTCCGTAGTGGCACTCCGTCGCTACAGACCAGGAGCGGCGAAGTCGTTGAGGGCCCACAGTGCGGCGGTGTACCACAGCAGCCCGATCGCGCCGAACAGGGCGCTTCCGGCGGCCGGGAGCAACCAGCCGGGCAGGCGCCGGCTGTGGACCACCAATACCTTGGCGGCGAAGGCTCCGTACAGAGCGCAGCCGGCGACCGAGTGCATGAAGACCCGGGTGCTCGTGGTTTCTACACCGTAGGTACGGACGCAGTGGTAGGCGATGGGCACCGATAACAGGAAGGCGGCCCATCCCACGATGCGGTGCGAGATGCGGACGCTGCGTGGCGCCGCTGCGATACGGGGGAGTCGTCCGTACATCCACAGGGCCAGCAGAAGCTGGACGAGCGCCAGGCCGAACAGGGCGCTGCCCAGGCGGGCCTTGAGGGTGATCGCCGCGGCGCCCTGCGCGCCGAAAAGACTGGTCGTGTACTGCGGGCTGTGGTGCTCGCCGGTCACCCAGATGGCCACGGCCACGGCCACTGGCACCGCAGCGCCCAGTGTGATGGCGGCGGCCCGCGCGGGAGAGTGCCGCTGGGGGGCTCGGTGACCGGTCCGGGGCGTCATGTCGGCTGACTCGTCATGCGGTCGTCGCCCTTTCAGCTCTTGGCGACCTTGTTGCCGCCGGCGTCGAGGACGTACCACCCGGCACCGAACTGGTTGAGCGCCTGGCCGTTCGTGTCGCCCGGCTTGGAATCACCCGCGTACCCATAGACCGGGTGACCGTGGTAGGTGACCTGCGTCGTGCCGTCGGATCGCTTCGAGGTGCCGACCAGTCCGGACTGAGCCGAGCCGCCGGTCGACGGCGTCCCGGACGTCAGCAGCGGCGGCCACGCCGCGGCGCAGGACCCGTTGCAGGTCGAGGTTGTCGACTTGTCCGCCTCGAACAGGTACAGGGTGCGCCCCTTCCCGTCCACCAGGATCGTGCCGAGGTTGCCGGCCGAGGCGGTCTTCACCATGGCCTGCGCGCCGGCCGACGCACTGCTCGGCGGTGCGTACGGGCTTGTGTTCCGGCCCGCGCTGCTCGTGGCTGTACTCGACGGCGTCGCTGGTGTCGAGGACGAGGAACCACCGCCACCACTGGAACAACCGCTCGCGGCAGCGATCGACACAAGTGCGGCCGCCCACACGGCGGCCAGGCGGATACGCCTCATCCCAGCTCCACTACTGGTAAGGGCCCCGAAGTCCGAGGGCCGATGACCGCATACGTCCCCACGTTCTCGCGCACTTTCTGCCCCACCGCACCGAGCTTCACTGAGATGGACTCGAAGGCTCCGCCGACCGGTCGGGAGACACAACAGGCCTCCATGACCGTGCCGACCACGCCTACCGTCTGCATCAGGCAGACAGGGCCATAGCGGCGGCGGCATTGAAGTGCCGTCAGGCAGCTTTCATCCGGTCATGCCAGTGCGTTCACCGCAGCCGCAAAGAGGCGGGGCAGGCGTGCGGCTGTGGGCACGATGCGCGAGGCCAGCGCCGGTTGCTGGCGGGCCCGCACCAAGAGGTCGGTCAGGAGCCGGTGGCGGCGGGTGGCGCGGCACCAGTCGGTCTCGTAGCGGCTGGGTGTGCCGCGGCGCACGTTGGCGACCAGGGCTTCGGCACCGGCCAGGGCGAGAGAAACGCCCTCACCGGTCAGCGCGTCGGTGTATCCGGCGGCGTCGCCGACGAGCAGTACCCGTCCGTGAACGCGGGTGCGTGCCCGCTGGCGCAGGGGCCCCGCGCCGCGCACCGCGGTGACGGCCCTCTCCGCAGGGAGGCGGGCCGCCAGTTCGGGGAAGCTCTGGAGTTGGGTGCCGAAGGGCGCTCGCCGGGCCGTCAGCATCGCGATGCCGACGAGTGCGGGGCCGAGCGGAGTCACATACGCCTCTGCGTAGGGTCCCCAGTGCACCTCGACGTAGGACGACCAGGGAGGCACCTCGTAGTGACGGCGCAGGCCGTACCTGGGCGCCATACTGGTCTTCACCTCCAGGCCGAGCGAACGGCGCAGCGGTGAGTGGAGTCCGTCCGCGGCGACCAGCCACCGTGCGCGCAGGCCCGTCCCGGGTACGGTCACGCCCCTGGCGTCCAGTCGTACTTCCCCCACGCGCAGCGGCACTACGGGCACTCCCTCGTCCACGACGGCCTGGTGCAGGGCATTGTGCAGGGTGGTGCGGCGTGCGCCGAGGCCGGGGCCGTGCCGGAACGCGCTCTGGACCTCGCGGGCGCCCTGGATGTAGCGGATGCCGGTCACCGGGTGGCCGGGGACCTGCAGGCCGAGTGCGTTGAGGGCTCGGACGGCGCCGGGCATCAGGCCCTCGCCGCATGCCTTGTCGATCGGTGTCCGACGTGGCTCCGCCACAACGGTGTCGAGCCCCGCGCGCACGGCGTGCAGCGCGGTTGCGAGCCCGGCTGGACCGCCTCCGACGATGAGCACGTCGTGGCCGCCGCTCACGCGGGTGCCGCCGAGGCGAGGGCCGTGTTCTCGCAGCGAATTCGGACTGCGAGCAGCAATGCGTTGGCCGTGGTGAACGCCGTGGCGGTCAGCCACGCGGAGTGGACCAGCGGCAGAGCTGCGATCTCCACGACGACAGCGACGTAGTTGGGGTGACGCAGGAAGCGGTAGGGCCCGGCGCCGACCAGGCGCGCTCCGGGGACGACGATGACTCGCGTGTTCCAGTAGGGCCCCAAAGTGACGATGCACCACCAGCGCAGTGACTGCGCCGCGATGACAAGCGCCATCATGGGCCAGCCGAGAGCGGGCAGGAACGGCCGGTGGGCGAGCACGGGTTCGGCGAGGCAGCAGGCGAGCAGACCCGTGTGCAGCACAACCATGACCGGGTAGTGACCGCGGCCGTGCTCCACACCGGCGCGGGCGAGGGTCCAGGTGGCGTTGCGCCGAGCGACGACGAGCTCGGCGACGCGTTCGGCCGTGACGGCAAGGACGAGAATCGTGTACCAGGGCATGAGAGCACTCACCAGCGCAGCAGGACGACTTCGGAACAGAACCCCGGCCCCATCGCCAGGAGCACCCCCCAGGTGCCGGGCTCGGGTCGGTCGAATTGCCGGGTCTTCTGGAGGATGTGAAGCACCGAGGCGGAGGACATGTTCCCGACCGTCGCGAGCGAGTGCCAGGCGCTGTTCAGGGCGTCGCCGGGCAGCCCGAGGGTGTCGGCCATGGTGGAGAGCACCTTGGGGCCGCCCGGGTGGCACACCCAGCTTCCGACGTCGTCCGTGGTGAGGCCGTGGTCGGCCAGGAACGCACGCAGGTCGCGGCCAAATTGATCCCGCACGATGTCCGGAACACCGGCGTCGATCATGACGCGGAACCCGGTGGGGCCGATGTCCCACCCCAGGAGATGTTCTGTGTCCGGATACAGACGGCTGCGTGTGGCGACCACGAAGGGTCCCGCCCCCTCCGGCCCGCCGCCACTGCCGCGTGCCACGAGCGCCGCTGCGCCATCACCGAACAGGGCGCCGGCGACGAGGTTGGCGCGGGAGTCATCGCGTCGCTGAAGGGTCAGCGAGCACAGTTCAATGCTGAGGAGCACGGCGGTATCGGCCGGGTGCCCTCGCAGGTAATCGTGGAGCCGGGCGAGTCCTGCCGCGCCCGCCACGCACCCCAGGCCGAACACCGGGAGTCGCTTGACGTCGGGCCGCAGCCCCAGGCGCCCGGCCAGGCGGGCGTCGAGCGAGGGAGCGGCGATGCCGGTGATGGAGGTGCACACCAGCAGATCCACGTCGGCCGGTCCGAGTCCCGCCTCCTGCAGCGCGCCGAGGAGGGCTTCCTCGCCCAGTTCAAGCCCGGCGGCCAACCATGCGGCGTTGCTCTGCCCGAAGTCGCCGAGGTCGGCGTACCGCTCGATCGGGAGGGTGAGATGGCGTGTGCGCACACCGGCGGATGCGTGCAGGCGGCGCAGCAAGGCGCGGTCGGCCCCGGCGGGCAGGCACAGGTCACCGATCGCCTCGGTGAGCTCTTCCTGGGCGTACCGGTACGGCGGGAGCGCGGTGTGGATCGCTCTGACCGCGGTCGCCGGACCGGGCGGGGGTGTCCGGGACGGCGCGGGTAGCGGAAGGGCGTCGTCGACAATTGCAGTGACATGCATGCCGGTAATGCCTCCCTTTTCCAGCTTCACCCGTAACGTCCATGTATGTCTCTACATGCGCCCGATGCCCTTCCGTCCACGACACGCCGAGTCCCGGTGTTGTTGCGCTCCTGCCACCTCGAGCCGGCAGTCGCCGTGACGGTGCTCGTGACCGCGCTTGCCGTGGCAGCGCATCGCGGAGCGGTGGGGACTGCAGCGGTGGCCGCGGCCGTGCTGGCCGGCCAGCTCTCGGTCGGCTGGTGCAACGACGCGGTCGACGCCCGGCGCGACACGATCAGCGGACGCCGCGACAAACCGGTAGCCACCGGCGAACTCCCGCCTCGGGCGGCGGCTGCCGCGGCCGGAACCGCTCTGGGGCTGTGCGTGCCGCTGTCGCTGCTGAGCGGCGCCGCCGCCGGAGTGGCGCATCTGGGCATGGTGGCCATGGGCTGGGCCTACAACCTGGTACTCAAGCACACGGTGCTCTCACCGCTGCCCTACGCCGTGGCCTTCGGATCACTGCCGGCCTTCGTCACCCTGGGCCTGCCGTCTCGGTCCTGGCCCGCCTGGTGGGCGGTGGCGGCCGGGGCGTTGCTGGGTGTGGGGGCGCACCTGGTCAACGCGCTTCCGGACATCGAGGACGATCTCGGGACCGGTGTGCGCGGCCTGCCGCAAAGGCTGGGCCGCAAGACCTGCCGGTGGCTGGCACCGTTCGTGATGCTGGCGGCCGTGGGGGTGCTCGTCGCAGGCCCACCCGGAGCAGTGGGCGGATTGAGCGGGGCACTGGCGGCGATGGCCGGGGCCGTCGCAATCGCGGGCACGGCTGTGCCGTCGGACATCCGGAGCCGGTGGCCGTTTCGGGCGGCGATCGTCGTGGCGGGCATCGCTGTGGCGCAGTTGGTGCTGCGAGGCTCGGACATCGCCTGAACCCTCGACAGCAGGACCTGCCGGGTGCCCGCTGCCGAGAAGGACGGCATGCGGGAGCGCGCCGTCCCTCGAGGCCCTGACCACAGCCCGCCCCGACGACGGCCCCGCGTGCCGCGCCCGTACGGACAGGTGGGCCGGTGCGCATGATCGGGCGGAGGCCGCCCGCAGGTCCGCTGCCGCAGGTCGGCTGCACAGCGCAACCGGACACCAAGTGCGAGTGTCGTTCGGACGCTGGTGAGAGAGGTCAGGCGGCAACCACCGAGGCGTGGATCCGACCGGCGGCACGCAGGATCTCCTCTCGGTTCTTCGCCCGCCTGATCCATGCCGGAAGACAGGCAACCAACGTCATCGCCTGTCCGGTGCCGTACCAAGGTGCTCGTTACCGCAGCGATGTTTCGACGAAACGACGGATCAGGTCGAGGTGTTCGAGGTTGTACGCCCACAACCACCCGTGCCGGGCCGCGGACTGGAGGCGCGGCGGCGTCCCGAAGTGCGGATCGGTCGCTGGTTGAGCTGTGCCGGGGGAGAGGAAGGACGGTCGCTCCACACCGTGACAGTCCCCAGTCGCCGCAGACCAGGCGTGGCGGCCTGAACAGAATCGCCCCGGGATCGGAGTCGTCGGGCGCGTGAAGGACACGCGCTGCCTTTTGGCGTCGCCTCATCGGCTCCGTCCTGGAGGACTGACGCCGCACCTATTGACGGTCGTCGCGCAACTCTCATACGGTGCACCCGCATTGACGTTTTGAAACGTTTCACTACGACCTTCGTGTTCGTCGCACAGCCAAGTCGCCCCGCTCCGCCCGCCTCGTGTGAGGGAGTACTCCATTGGCAAGTCAGACAACGCCCTCCGACCGCAACTCGTCCCCCCTGCATGATCAGCCGCCATTCAGCCGGCGCCGTCTGCTGGGCGTGGGCTCGGCGCTGGTCGCCGGTGCCGCAGTGGCGGGAAGTGTCGGCGCGTTCGGTGGCGAGGCAGCGGCGGCCGTGGATACGGCGCGTGCCGAGCCCGTCGATCTGTCCCGGGCTCGCTGGATCTGGCACCCGGACGGGGATCGGCGAACCGGCGCACCCGCCGGGTACCGCTACTTCCGCAAAGAGTTCGACGTCTCCCAAGGCGAGGTCACGGACGCGCAGTTCGTTGTCACAGGTGACGACACGGTGGATGTGTGGCTCAACGGACAGCCTCTGGCCGGATCCCCCAGAGTCGCCGACTCCTGGCGCAGCGCGCTCCATGTCGATCTGGGGCCGGCCGTGGTGCCGGGCACCAACGTCATTGCGCTGGCGAGCAGGAGCGCGGGCGGCCACGCCGGGGTCATCGGCCATCTGCGCGTCCGTACCACCGGAGGTACGACCGACGTGTTCACGGACGGTAGTTGGTCGGCGGGAAAGGATGTGCCGGAAGGCTGGGAGCAGGCATCCTTCGCCGAGGGCGGCTGGTCCGCCGCCCTCGATCGGGGCGCCTACGGAATCGCTCCCTGGTATCGCAGGGTCGGCCTTCCGGAACTCGCGGCCGCGTCGCCCTTGAGGGTGGCCGAGTGCACTGTCGAGCACCGCACCAGACCCATGGGTGTCGACGCCGCACGGCCGCGGTTCGCCTGGAAGCTCGACTCGACGGCGCGGCAGCAGCGCCAGGCCGCCTACCGCATCCAGGTCTCCTCCACACGCGCGGGAACCGGAGACGTCTGGGACAGCGGCCGTGTCACCTCCGGGCAGCAGCTCGCCATCCCCTACGGCGGTCCCGGCCTCGCCGGCCTGACGCGTTACTACTGGCGCGTCCGTGTCTGGGACACCCAGGGCCGGGCGGGCGCATGGAGCGCGCCGCAGTGGTTCGAGACCGGTCTGCCGGCACCGGCCACGGAGTGGCGTGCCGCGTTCATCGGCCAACCCGCGACTCCGGACCTGACAGGGGCCGCCTGGATCTGGTACCCGGAGGGCGACCCCGCGGCGGGACTCCCTGTCGAGACCCGCTACTTCCGCCGCACCTTCACGCTGACGGGAGCCCCCGCCGGCGCGACCCTGGTCGTCACGGGGGACGACACCGCGGACGTGTGGGTCAACGGCACCCAGGTGAGCACGTCACCGCGGGTGACCGACTCGTGGAAGAGCGCCGCCCTCGTCGACGTCACCGCCCATCTCACCAGCGGCAGCAACACCATCGCGATTGCCACGTGGAACACGACTGATTCCCCGGCCGCAATGATCGCCAAGCTGACCGTTGCCGACGGCCCGACCGTCGTCACCGACACGTCGTGGAAGTCATACAAGGACGCGCCGGCCGGCTGGAACACGCATGGTTTCGACGACAGCGACTGGCTCGCGGCGCGCGTGGTCGCGCCCTACGGCAGCGGACCGTGGGGGGCCAACGTGCACGTCGTCAAGCCCGCCCCGCTCTTGCGCAAAGCCTTCACCGTCCGTCAGAAGGTAGCCTCCGCACGGCTGCTGACCACCGCACTGGGCCTCCACGAGACCCGGCTCAACGGCAGAAGAGTCGGCAGCGACGTCCTGGCCCCCGGCTGGACCGACTACGGCAAGCGCCTGCAGTACAAGGTCTTCGACGTCACCGCGCAGATACGGCAGGGCGGCAACGCCCTCGCCGCCTGGCTGGGCAACGGCTGGTACTCCGGCAGCCTCGGCTTCGCAGGGAGCCAGAAGTACGGCTCGCAGCCGTGGTACTCCGCGCAGCTGCTCATCACCTTCACCGACGGCAGCACCCAGCTGGTGACGACGGACGGCACGTGGAAGGTCAATACGGGTGCGATCAGGGCGGACGACCTCTACCACGGCGAGACCTTCGACGCGCGCCTGGACATCAGCGGCTGGGACGGCGCCGGCTTCGACGACAGCGGATGGGCCGCCGCGGCCGTCTTCGGCGAGGCAACTCCCCACCTCGTCGCCCAGGTCGACAACGGTGTCACCGTCCAGCGCGAGTTCCGGCCTGCGGCGATCACCCAGCCGCAGACCGGGGTGTGGATCTTCGACATGGGGCAGAACTTCACCGGCTGGAACCGCATCGCCCTGACCGGTGCCGCCGGCACCACCGTCACCCTCCGCCACGGCGAGGTCCTCAACCCCGATGGCACGCTCTACACGACCAACCTGCGCTCCGCTCAGGCCACCGACCGATTCACTCTCGCCGGCACCGGCCGAACCGAGATCTACGAGCCCCGGTTCACCGTCCACGGATACCGCTACGTCGAAGTCACCGGCCTGCCCACCGACTTCACCCCGGACAAGGACACTCTCACCGGTCGTGCGGTGTGGACCGATGCCGCGCAGCCAGGCACCTTCAGCACGTCGGATCCACTGATCAACCAACTGCAGCACAACATCGTGTGGGGCGAACGCAGCAACATGCTCTCGATACCGACCGACTGCCCCCAGCGGGACGAGCGCCTGGGCTGGACCGGAGACATCGCCGCCTTCTGCGCCACCTCCACCTTCAACCTCGACACCCACGCCTTCCTCGCCAAGTTCGTCGACGACCTCATGGACGCCCAGCAGCCCAACGGCGCCTTCACCGACGTCGCGCCCGCAGTGATCAGCGGTTCCGGCACCGCCGGCTGGGGAGACGCGGGCACGATCATCCCGTACACCCTGTGGCAGCGTTACGGCGATCTCCACCTGGTCGACCAGCACTTCCCCGCGATGGCGAAATGGGTCGACCATCTCCGCGGCACCGCGGGCACCGACCTGATCCGCGATCAGCAGACCTTCGGCGACTGGCTCAACGTCAACGACAACACGGCCCAGAACCTCATCTGCACGGCCTTCTTCGCATGGTCGGCACGCCTGGTCTCCCGCATGGCGGCCGCCACCGGCCGCGCGGCACAGGCCACGTCGTACGGTCAACTCGCCGACCAGGTGGCCAAGGCCTTCACCGGTCGTTTCGTCACGGCCGACGGCACAGTCAGCGGCAACACCCAGACCGGCTATGTGCTGGCTCTGGCCTTCGAGTTGCTGCCCGCCGCCCTGGTCCAGCCGGCCGCGGACAAACTGGCGGCCAAGGTCGCCGCGACAAACGGGCACCTCAGTGTCGGATTCCTCGGCGTGGAGAACCTCCTGCCCGTGCTCGCCGCCCACGGCCATGTGCAGACCGCGTACCAGATCCTGTTGCAGCGCGGATTCCCCGGCTGGGGCTACATGATCGACCAAGGCGCCACCACGATCTGGGAGCGCTGGGACGGTATCCGCACCGACGGCTCCTTCAACGACCCGGGGATGAACTCCTTCAACCACTACGGTCTCGGCTCGGTCGGCGACTTCCTCTACCGCCACGTCGGCGGGCTCGGCCCAGGCAGCCCCGGCTACGCCTCCTTGCGCATCGCACCGCAACCCGGCGGCGGCCTGACCTCGGCCGCCAGCACGTACGAAACCCCCTTCGGTGTGGCGCGGAGCGAGTGGTCGGTCTCCGCGGGGCAACTGACATTGCACGTCACCGTGCCCACCGGCGCCCATGCGGTCGTCACCGTACCCACATCGCAACCGCAGTCGATCGCCGCACCCGCCCAGGCGGTCCCGGCCGGTGCGGCGACGTACTACCTTCCGGCCGGTCAGTACATCTTCACTGCCGCGCGCTGACCCCGGCCCCTTCACACCGAGAAAGGTGACGCGCCCGCTACGGCGGCTGCCCGGGCGATTCGGCCGCGCCACGACACGAAGGGAGGCGTCCTGTCGCAGGACGCGGCGCCCGATCCCGGGGCCGCCCCGCACATAAGAGTCCAAGGCTCTGCACATAAGAGGCGACGGACAAGGGGCCAGTCCACACGCTTGGGCCGGATGCACCGTCGCAGCAGTACGCAGGAAGCCGCCGTGACGTCAGCCGACGGGCCACCCTCGGCCATCTCCCGAGGCTTGGCCCGGCGGCTCATCGGCACGCCGGTCTCGACAAGTTCGGCAGGTTCGGCCAGGACGGCCTTTGTGTCCGGCGACGGTAGCCGGAAGCCTCTCGCGTATGGGTGGCCGGCGCACGGGTAACCGGGCCTGCCTGTTCCACATCTAGGCGGCCACTACTCCGCGTCGCGGACGAGCACGGAGTAGTGTGGACGGTACCGAGGGCATTTCGCATACCGGCTTCCACGCCGGGTCGTTCTCGGCGAGAGATGAAACCCGGGCCGCCGCAGAGGCGGCCCGGAGACGGGCCCCGCATCATGTCGGTGACCTTGTACCCAACGTCGCAGCACCCCGAGCCGGACACACCCCCGGCCGCGCGTCTCGCGCTGAAAATCGACGGCCCCTCCCGCGGACTCCTGGACGGCGCCTGGTGGCCACGCTCCCGGGACCTGCTGAGTGAACTGCCCGCGCTGACCGATGTGTTGGACCCCCTGTGGGGCCGCATCACCCGCATCGCGGTCAACCCGAAGTACTGGCCGATCATCCCCCGACAGGTTCCCGTGGACGGCCACATCGTCAAGGTCGGCTGGTTCACCCCGGAGATCGACCCCCACAAGTTGCTCCTGCTCTCCTACGGAACCGGCCGATGGGACCTGCTGGTCATCCCGCCGGAGACCGGGGCGGAGGCGGCGGCCCGGCTGATGGCTGCCGCGTCCGAATACGCCGGCCCGCCCCTGACCGCGAGTGCGCTCATCGCCGCGGACGAGCCCCGTCACGGAATCCCCGCGACCGGCACGGCACTGGATGCGGACGAGGCATGGGAGTCCGTTCCGCCCAGGAGGGCCAGCCGCCTGATCATCGGTATGTGAGCGGTTGCGATGAACGCCTCCCTGATGCCCGCCGTCATCGCCGCCGTCGCAGTGGTGGCATACGTGATCCACCGGCTCACAATCCAGCGCGCCGTGAAAGTGGCCGTGAGCCGGGACGGCGCTGCCGAGCCCGGCCGCGGCGGCAGTGTCACGACACCGTCCCCGCCGGAACCAGGTCCGTTCGAGCCGACAACCGCATACGAACGACGTCCCTGGGGGAGGCCACAGCCGTTTCCCGCTGCTCCACAGCAGCCTTACCACTCACCTGCGGTGACCAGCCTGCCCTCCGTCCCCGATCTCCCGATGGCGCGTGAAAGGGCCGAACCCGATGAACCGATGCGTCGTGGCTCTGCCGCAGCTGAACGTCCGGCAGTACGACCGGGGCACACGGGTACGGTGAACACCCTGGTCGGTGAGATGGACTTGCCTGGGCGGCTCGGCCGCGCTCTCCCTGAACGGCTCCCGGCCTGCGCCTACAGGGAGCAGAGCGGCAAGGTCTGATGGCGGTGCGCCGGGGGCAGGCCTGTGCCATCCCCGATGCCCGGATGACGATGTCCCGGGCGAGAGCGTGTGGGGAGGAGCCGGTGGGGGACACGGCAGGCAGGGCAGGGTTCGGCAGCGTTTCCCCCGGGGGAGTCGGCTCGGTCCCAGGCTTCTCTGGTTCAGCCCACGAGCCGGAGAAGCCGCCCAAGGCCGCGGGTGATCAGAGGGTGCCCTGTTCACAGACCAGACGGGCGACCTCGCGGAGTTTGACGTTGTTCTCCTGGGAGTAGCGGCGCAGCACGTCGAAGGCCTGCTCCTCGGTGAGATGGCGTACCCCCATGAGGATGCCCATGGCCTCACCGATCATGTGGCGGGTGGCAACCGCCTGTTCCATCTGCGCGTGGGTGCAGGCGGTGGAGAACGCGATCGCTGCGTGCGAGGCCAGCAGCCAGCCGGCCGTCTCGCTGATCTCACTGAACGCGCCGGGCGTGCGGGAGTACAGATTCAGCGCGCCGAGCTCTTCGTCCTCGGTGAACAGCAGGAAACCCATCATGCTGCCCACACCGAGCGCATGAGCCTGCGGGGCGTAGGCGGGCCAGCGTTGCTGCCCTCCGGTGAGGTCGCCGATGCGGTAGACCCGTTCCTTCACGCCGACGCGGGCGGCATCGAAACACGGCCCCTCACCCAGCTGATGCTGCAGTTGGTCGCTGTCGACGACGAGCCGCTCGGTGGGGGCGAGGCTCTCCACCTGGGAGTCGTGCAGCACGAGGATGCCGGCCGCGTCGCACCCCTCGACAAGCTCGGTGGCCGATGCCGTGATCCGTGCCAGCGTGGCATCGACCGACTCCTGGGCCAGCAGATGACGCGCCATCGACGCCATCTGCTGCGCGAACTGAGCCCAGTCGCCTGTGCCCTCCATTTCCCGTCTCACCCGCCACCCTCATATCCCATCTGACCCCTGGCGCGTTCGACTGCGCTCCCGGAATTCTTCTTGCCGCGGGATGCGAATGGATGCGCGGCCGTCCGCATTCGTACCGAACGCGGTCCGCCGATGGCCTGGGGCGGGAGGGCCACTCAGGCGTGCAGGGCCTGCTCGAGGGTGGCGTGGCAGGAGACCAGGCGGTCCACTCCGACCAGGCTGAGGACGCGCTGGACGGAGTCCTTAGGGCCCGCGATGCGCAGCCAGCCGTCCACTTTGCTGACGGCTCGATAGGCGGTGACGAGGCTGTTGATGCCGCTGGAGTCCATGAAGGTCACGCCACTCAGGTCCACTACTACCTGCGGTGGCGTCGGGTGGCCGTGCGGCAACAGTGCTTCGTCGAGGATGGCACTGACGTCGTGGTCGATCTCGCCCTGGGCGGTCACGACGCGTACGCCGTCGATCTCGGCGTACTCGACGGCCAATCGCATGGGATGGTCTGTGTCTCGGTCGGCGGTCACAGTCTCCTTGCCTGCTCGGGTGTATCTGGGGCTTCCCGCTGGGGCAGGCCCGCGATGAATGAAAGACGGACTGCGATGTACGAGTGCGACCGTACACGGCGAAAGGGGCGATGCCGGGGCCGACGACCGTCGCCGCGTGAGCGTACAGGGGTGTCGGGGACGGGATTCCGCCGGGTCGTTTCAGGCGCTGGATGCTGGTGGTGTCCAGGCTGCTTCGGCTGATTGTGCGGTGGGATGGGTGGCGAAGACCTGGTCCAGGCCGACCATGCTGAAGATGCGGCCGATGCGGTGGGGGACGGCCGTCAGGACGATGCTCGCCTGGGCGGCGAGGGCGTGATTGCGGGCGGCGATCAGGGCGGTGATGCCGCTGGAGTCGCAGAAGGTGATACCGGTCAGGTCGATGACGAGTTGCTGGCCCGCCCGAAGGGCCAGGTCGGGCAGCAGGTCGCGTACCTGGGTGTAGTTGTCGTAGTCGAGTTCGCCGGCCAGTTCCATGACGGGGCCGGCGGTGGTGATCCGGGTGTGGATGGCGAGGTGGCTCACTGCTGCTCATCACTGGTGGGTTGGGGCACGCTGATGGCGAGGACGGCGGTGTCGTCGTCGATGCCGGTGCCGAAGGTGTCGAGCAGATCGCGGATGGCGGCGATGGCGCCGGAGGCGGAGGTGGGTGCCAGAGTGCGGGCGAAGTCGAGGAGGGCCTCGTCGCCGTAGCGGTCGTCGGCGGCATGCGATGTGGTGTGCGCTTCGGTGAGGCCGTCGGTGTGCAGCAGGAGGGTGTCGCCGGCCTTGATGCGGAGGGCGGTGGTGGCGATATGAGCCTCGGGCAGGACGCCGATGAGCTGTCCGCCGGGGGTGGGGAGGTAGTCGGCGCTGCCGTCGGCGCGCAGGAGCAGGGCCGGGGGGTGCCCGCCGCTGGCCAGGGTGACCTGGAAGGCGCCCTGGTCGGTCTCGGGGGTGAGCAGTCCGAAGATGGCGGTGCAGAAGCGGGGGTCGTGGCCGTTGTACTCGTGGTTGAGGACGGTGTTGAGGTTGCTCAGGACGGTGGCCGGGTCAGCGTCGTAGACGGCTGCGGCACGCAGGGTGTATCGGGCCAGGGAGGTGACGGCCGCGGCGGCGGTTCCCTTGCCGCACACGTCGCCCAGGAACAGCCCCCACGTGCCTGCGGCGAGCGGGAAGAGGTCGTAGAAGTCGCCGCCGACCTGGTCGGTGGAGGCGATGTGGTAGTGCGCGGCGACGTCAAGTCCGGGCACGTTCACCAGTGTTGGGGGTAGCAGTGTCTGCTGGAGGGTGGCGTTGAGGCGTTTGAGTTCCTCGCGTTCGTGTTCTGCCTGCTGTCGGGCGCGCAGCAGTTCGGTCTCGTAGGCGCGCCGTTCGCGGGCGTCGAATACGGTGGTGCGGATCAGCAAGGGCTGCCCGTCGCCACCCGTCTTGACCGCGGACGTGACCAGGACGGGCAGGCGGCTGCCGTCGGCTGCCTTGAGTTCCAGGGCGATCCCGCCGATCTCGCCCTGCATGCGCAGGAGCGGGGCGAAGTGTGTCTCGTGGTAGAGCCGGCCTCCCACGGTCAGCAGGTCGGAGAACGTCCTGCGGCCCACCAGGTCGCCGTGGTCGTAGCCGAGCCAGTTCAGCAGCGTGGTGTTGACCTTCACGATGGTGCCGTCCAGCAACGTGGACAGGTAGCCGCACGGCGCGTGCTCGTACAGGTCCTCGGCGCTGTCCTCCAGCAGCGCGGAGAAGGCCGTGTGGTCGTCACCGGATCGTTCCTCGGCCGGCGGACGCTCGCTGTTGTCACCGCTCTTGCACGTCATCTCGCGGCTTGGGTGAATTCGTTGATCGCGGCAGCCGTTTCTTCCGGTGCGGCGAGCTGGGGACAGTGACCGGTGGCGTTCAGGGTGATGAGCCTGCTTCCGGGAATCCGGGACTGCACGAAGGCTCCCACCTCAGGGGGAGCTATCGCATCATTCGAACACTGCGCGACGAGCGTGGGCACGGTGACCTTGGTGAGGTCGTCGCGGTTGTCGGACAGGAATGTCACCCGGGCGAAGACACGGGCGATGTCGGGATCGGTGCGGCAGAAGCTGTTGGTCAGCTCCTCGCCCAGCTCCGGCCGCTCGGGATTGCCCATGATCACCGGGGCCATGGCGCCCGACCAACCCAGATAGTTCGCGTCCAGCGATTCCAGGAGCTCATCGATGTCCTCGGCGCTGAACCCGCCGCGATAGCCGGTCGCCGGATCGTCGACGAAGCACGGCGAGGGGGCGAGCAGCACCAGACCGGCGAACGCCTCCGGCTCCTGCGCCGCGGCCAGCACGCCCATCATCGCGCTCACCGAGTGCCCCACGAACGTCACCGGGCCGAGTGCCAGCTCACGGCATATCTCCAGCACGTCTTCGGCATAGCCCTCCAGCGTGGAATAGTGCTCCACGCTCCACGCAGAGAGATCGGAACGCCCGGCCCCCACGTGGTCGAAGAGCACCACGGTGAAGTCCCGTTCCAGGAGCGGTACCACCAGCCGCCACATGTTCTGGTCGCACCCGAACCCGTGCGCCAGCATCACCACCGGGCCCCCGGCCCTGCCGGACACCGTCACATGATTCCTGCTCCGCACAGTCATTGGGGCAAATCCTCGCAGAACGCTTGGTTCACCAGCGCAACGCCGAATGCGCCGTGCAGCTCGGACAGTCCCGGGCCCCCAGCTTGCGTCTCCGTGCCTGGCACCCGCGCCCTCACTCCAAATCCGCCCCCGGCGACAGGCGGGATCGGCTGGGCAGCCTGGGCATTCTGACCTGTTACCCGTACCAGCGTGGGCAGTTGGGCGTCCGGTGCCGGCTCGGTGACGACCGGTGGCGAAGGCTGGTGCAGTGGAGCGCGCTCAGCATTCACGCCAGTCGCCCTTTGCGGCGCGGGTGAGCGGGACAGGCCACAGAAAACTCATGTGGGAAGCAGACCCGTGCGGAGCTTGGCGAGGGTCCGGGTGAGCAGGCGCGATATGTGCATCTGCGACAGATTCAGTTCGCGGCCGATCTCCGTCTGGGTCATCTCCCGGCCGAAGCGCATCTCGATGATGGTCCGTTCCCGCTCGTCGAGATGCTGCAGCAGAGGACCGAGCGTGTGCAGGTCCTCGAAAAGGTCCAGGGCCGGGTCGACATCGCCCATGGTGTCCGCGTACTTGGGTCCGTCGTCGCCGGATTCGTCGTCTCCGCCCGGGGTGTCGATGGAGCCGGCGGTGTAGCCGTTGGCGGCCACCAGGCCCTCGATGACCTCGTCTTCGGTCAGGTCCAGGTCGGCGGCGAGTTCCTTCACCGTGGCGGTGCGGTTCAGGGCCGTGGCGAGGCTTTCCTTGCTCCTGGCGAGGTCGACGCGGAGTTCCTGCAGGCGCCTGGGGACATGGACGGCCCAGGTGGTGTCGCGGAAGAAGCGTTTGATCTCGCCGACGATGTAGGGGATCGCGAACGAGGTGAACTCGACCTCGCGGGACAGGTCGAACCGGTCGATGGCCTTGATCAGGCCGATTGTGCCGACCTGGATGACGTCCTCCGTGTCGCCGCTGCCCCGGTTGAGGAAGCGGCGGGCCGCGAAGGAGACCAGGGACAGGTTCATCTCGATGAGCGTGTTGCGGGCGTACTGGTACTCGTGGGTGCCCTCCTCCAGCTCGTGGAGCCTGTCCAGGAACAGCTTGGACAGCACGCGGGCGTCCCGGGGAGCGACCTTTGCGCCGTCCTCGATCCACGGCAGGTCATCCATGACCTCTGGCGTTTCCGTGCTGCAGGCGGATGCTTCGGGGGCGTTCACGCAGGACGTCACGGTGCCGCCTTAGATGGAAAGCAGGGTGAGCGTCTCCTGCCCGCTCCCACCGGGTATATGTCAGCGCGAACCTCACCAATCCGGCCCAGTCGAAATACCCGGCTCGGGCAGCGCGGCTCTGTGCTCCCTAGGGCTGCCGCCGTAAGGTCCTCGTCGTCGTCCATGACGAAGAGATCCTTGTGTGCTCACCCGGCTCGGGAACGTTCGCCGCCGCCGGTGCGGACGCCTGCCACGTCGAGAACGCGGGAGCCGGTCACCTCACACGGCCTTCGTCCGGTTCGGTGTCGTCCTCCTCGTCGGGGAGGTGGACGTCGTTGACGGTGATGTTGACCTCGACGACCTCCAGGCCCGTCATTCGTTCCAGGGCGCTGATGACATTGGCGCGTACGTCGCCGGTGACGTCGACGATGGAGACGCCGTAATCGACCACGACGTCCAGGTCCACCGCGGCCTGGCGCTCGCCGACCTCGACCTTCACTCCTCGGGCGACGCCTCCGCCTCCCGCGCCGGGTACGCGTTCCCGCATGGCGCCCAAGGCGCGGGCCATCCCTGCTCCGAGGCTGTATATGCCCGGTATCTCGCGGGCGGCCATGCCCGCGATCTTGGCCACCACGCCGTCCGCGATGGTGGTTTTCCCTCGTGTCTCGGCCTGAGCTGCGGCACCGGTACGGCCTTTCAGCGCACTGACACCCGCGTCGGGCCTGCTGCCGGCCGTGGTGATGTTGTCCGTCATGGCGGTCGCCTCGATCGGTCGGTGGGACACCTGCGTGGTGCCCGTCGCAAGGTTGGACATGGGGGACGACGTACTTCGCACACGCATCGAACGTGATGTGCGTCACATGCGAAATTGTGGGGACACGGATGGTCCGAGCCCTGCGGGAGCGCTATGACCGAACGCACTGTTTGCCCACCACCGGACCGCGGTCTGCCGGACGGACTGCTGGCTCTGCGCGCAGCCGAGGGCGACGAGGAATCCTTCGCCGTTCTCGTTCAGCGGCACGGGCGGTCGCTGCTGCTGCTGGCCCGTCGCCTGCTGGGCAACCCTCAGGATGCCGAAGAGGCGGTTCAGGACGCCTTCTTCAGCGCCTGGCGGCGGCTTCCGGAATTCCGCCGCAGCGCGGAGTTCCGCACCTGGATGTACCGCATCACTGTCAACCGCTGCCTGACCATGCGCCGGCGCCGATCGCCGTCCCTGCGCCTGGACGCCGTCGCCGAACCCGCGACGGGCGACGCGTGGAGCGAGCCCGCACGGTCCGCCGAGCAGGCGGCTGCCACTTCCGCGCTGGTGCGCGCGCTCGCCGAACTTGACGCCGGGCAGCGTACTTGCTGGATTCTGCGGGAAGTGCAGGGCCTGCCCTACAAGGAGATCGCCCACGCGACGCGGAGCAGTGAGCCGACCGTGCGCGGCAGGCTGTTCAGAGCGCGCAGGTCCCTACAGGAGGCGATGGGGCCATGGCGCTAGGCGACCCGCACACGCGGCCTTCCACATCGCACGGGATGACGGGCTGCCACGCGCACCGCGGTGGTGGGGTCCGAACACAGACAGTGACACGGTCATGGGCGGCGCGGCTGCGTACCCGCCGTTGAGTGAACAGTTGTGTGATCGCTACCCGGGTACGCGGGCGTCGGTGTCCGGCCAGGTCACGTGTCGAATCGTGCCGCAGGGAACGGGATTCCGCCACGTCCTGGTGGGTCGCCGAGTGCGGGCGGGGCCCTCTCCGTGATGTGGGGTCCGGGGGCACGGTTTTCGCCTGTGCGAATCGATGCGCGGCCTCAAAAACAGGTCTCACGCGTTTGTGCGGCTGGAACAGGGAACTCGCCTGTAGTGGTCGGTCCAAACCCGTCACGTGCAACGCGTTCACAGAATTCGCCCAAGCAATCACAGAGCGACGGGATGCAGGGCCGACCGGAGCCCGATGGCAACGCCCCGCACGGGCGCCACCGGTCGCCGACCTCGCCGACCTCACCGGCCTGTCCGGCCGCATCCGTGTCGTCCTTCGAACGCGCGGAGGGCCGGGAGCGGAGATCGACTCCCTGGACATCGTGAGTGTTGACCCAGACCGGTCGGGCGGTGGAGGGAATGCCGTTCTTCCGCACACATTCCCACAGACAAGGGAGGAGCGGTCGGTATGACCGTGGTCCCTGCACCGCAGACCGGAGGCCGTGGCGGCTCCAGTGGCTTGTACGACGTCCTGGAACTCGTCCTCGACCGGGGGCTTGTCATCGATGCGGAGGTGCGCGTCTCCCTCCTCGGCCTCGAGATTCTGAAGATCGACATACGGGTCGTCGTCGCAAGCATCGACACCTATCTGCGCTTCGCGGAGGCGTGTAACCGGCTCGACCTGGAAGCCGGTCCGCACAAGAGCCCCGGACTTCCCGACCTGTTCGGCGAGATCACCGACTCCGGCGGGCGGGACACACCGAAGGGGGCCCGCACGGGAGCCGCTACAACCAGGTCGGATCGTTCGAGGTAGGCGAGTGAGGGCCTCACCGAGATGCTGCGTGCCCGCACCGGCAAAGCTCCTCGACGACGACGAGGAGGAATCGGAGGAGGAGGAAGACTAGGCCGCCGAGTCGGCGGAGGACTCGGGCAGTGGCGAGGCCGACGAGAACGAGGCGCCCCCGCCGCGCGAGGCGATGAAGAGGGCTTCGTCCAGGAAAGGGACCGCCAAGCGGCTCGCGGACACGAAGGCCTCCGGCAAGACAACCTCAGACAGGACCTCAGGCAGAAAGACCTCAAACAGGAAGATCTCAAACAGAAAGACGGCGACGCCCGCCAGGAGGAGCGCTCCGGCGCTGAAGGCTCCCGCGGGGAAGGCCGCCGCGAAGGAACGGCGCGCGGCCAGCGTCCGGCCGGTGAAAGGAGGCGGTGACGATGGCAGACGACGTCGGTTCCGCGAACGGCAAGTCCAAGGGCGGGGTGTCCCAACTCGCCCGAAGCGAAGCGGCCAACCACCTCAAGGAGGAGTTGCAGGGCTATCTGGCAGCTCAGGCCGAGCGGATGCTCGCCGGCGCGGGGCGGAAGCTCGGCGAGACCACCGGCAGGCTCAACGACATCGCTGAGGGCAACAGTCCCGGTATCGGCAAGATGGCACTGGAGGGCGGACGCAAACTCGCAGAGGGCGACGGCCCGCTGCGCTCCAGCCTGAAGTCGGGCGCCGGCCAGGCCAAGGAGAAAGTCGGCAATGCCTTCAAGGGGCTCACCGGAGGCAAGAGCAAGCGTAAGCGCCAAGGGGGGAACAAGCCCACCGTCATCATCGAGTCCGTAGACGTCGGGGTACCGGTGCGGACTGCCTACGATCAGTGGACCCAGTACCAGGAGTTCAGCACCTTCGCCAAAGGCGTCAAGAGTGTGAGCCTTGACGACGAAACCACCACCAGCTGGAACCTGAAGGTGCTCTGGTCGAGTCGCAGCTGGAAGGGACACGTCCTCGAGCAGGTACCCGACTACAAGATCCAGTGGACCTCGGAGGGCGACAAGGGCAGCACCAAGGGCGTCATCACCTTCCACGCTCTCGGTGACAACCTCACGCGCCTGCTGCTGGTGATGGAGTACTACCCCAGTGGCTTCTTCGAGAAGACCGGCAACATCTGGCGCGCACAGGGCCGTCGGGCTCGCCTGGACCTCAAGAACTTCGACCGCTTCATCACCCTCAAGGGCGAGGCGGAGGAAGGCTGGCGCGGCGAGATCGACGACGGCGAGGTCGTGCGCACCCATGAGGACGCGATTGCCGAGGAGGAAGAAGACGCCGAGGAGGAAGAAGAAGAGGGACCTGAGGGCGAGGACACCGAGGAGGAGCCGGAGGACGAGTACGAGGACGAGGACACCGAGGACACCGAGGAGGAGCCGGAGGACGAGTACGAGGAGGACGAGGACTACGGCGACGAGGAAGAAGAGGAGGAGGACGAAGAAGAGCCTGACGAGCGCGAGGCCGAGCGGCCCCGCGCGGGCGCGCGGCGGCGATGACGTAGGCACCGGCCATCTGGGCGGCGGTGTACGGGAATGTGACGACTTCCGTGACCCGTCGCTCGACTTCAACTACGCGGCGGACAAGGCGTGATCGTCGCCGCCGAAGCAGCGCTCGGAACATCCGGCGTGCGCTGTGCGTGCAGGAGCTGCAGTGAGGCGCGTACGTGGGCCGGTGCGGCTGGACGACAGACAAGCCTGAGGCCGCCGACCATGGCTGTCCGCTTCAAAGGGCACGTTCACCATGGCGGCCCGCGCGGAGCGCTTCTCTGATTGACCGCCATCGATGTGGGCACTTGGCGATGAACCTGAAGACCCGGGAGGTGCCCGTGGCAGTTAGGCATCGGCTGGTCAAAGCCAGTCCACAGAGGGTGTGGGCCGTTCTGTCCGACGGCGACCGCTACACGGAGTGGGTGGTGGGAACCTCGGCGTCATGGCAGACGCGTGGGCGCTGGCCGGAGGTGGGCGCCGCGCTCTCCTACGTGGTCAGGCTCGGCCCGGCCCGTCTGACCAACGAGACGATCGTACGGCGGTCCGAGGAACCCACGGTTCTGGAGCTGGAGGCGAACGCGGGCGCGCTCGGGACGGCACGGATCGCCTTCGAGTTGCGCCCTTGGGGCCGGCAGTGTCTGGTCATCGTGGACGAACACCCGCTGGGCGGGGTCGGCGGCCTGATGCACAACGTGGCAGCGGAGGTCGTCATCCAGCTGCGGCACCGTGCCATGCTGGCTCGCCTCGCCGGTATCTGCGAGAAGGAGGAGCAGAGCACCGACGAGGATAGGAGCGCGGTGTCCGCGGCCGGGCCGGGCGCTCGGAGAGCCGGTGATGCCTGACGCGGTGTCATCGGGGCCTGGACCCAACGGACCGGTGGCGGCGAACCTTCTCGCCGACGCAGGCTGGAGCGTGGACGTCGTCGAGGAACAGCGCGACCCGGGCGGCGCCGTCCGGCACCGGGGACGCGGCGGCCGGTGGGGAGAAGGAGCTGAAGAAGTCGGTGACGAAATCGGGGTCCACACCCGACGAGTACGGACGGCTGGCAGAGGGACATCGACGTCAACCTCACCGGCAGCGCACTGACCGCGCACGCGTTCCTGCCCGACCTGAGGCGGACAGCCGATTACCACCTCCCGGTCGCCTCCCTCGCGGCGTTCGGAGCCGCCCCGATGATGAGCGCCTACTGTGCCTCGAAAGCCGGCGTGGAAGCCTTCGCCCGCCCCTGCGCGTCGAGTTGGCACAGCGCGGGACACGCACCGCTCTCCGTGCCGTAAGAGCCCTTCGTCCTGACGTAGTCGGCAGTCGCCGGCTCCTGTCGTACGGGGCCTTCGCTGTTGCCGGCCTACGGCTTCTCACGTGAACAGGGCCGTGAGCAGGGCGATGTCGTCGTCCTTGTGCTGGCCGAACCGGGTGAGCAGCAGATCGCAGATCTCTTCGAGATCCGTCGGCCCGTGGGTCACGGCGTCGCTGAACTCGGCGAGGCTGGTGTCGAGATGGGTGGTGCGTACCTCGACGAGTCCGTCCGTGACCATGAGCAGGCGGGTGCCCGGCGGGGCCGGGAGGACGGTGGGCGGGGGATGGGGGAGTCCCAGGCCCAGCAGCGGACCGTGCGGGTGGTGGAAGCGCGGTCCTTCCCGCGGGTCGATCAGCAGTGGGGGGATATGGCCGGCGTTGGCGATGTGCAGGCGACGGTCTGGGGTGACGAGGACGAGGCAGAGGGTGACCGTGACGCCGGGCTGGGACTGGCCCAACAGCGTTTCCAGGCGTTGCAGGACGTGGTGGGGAGGGTGGCCTTCGATGGCGTAGGCGCGCAGTGCGTGGCGTACCTCGCCCATCACGGTCGCGGCCGTCAGCGAGTGGCCGACGACGTCTCCGATGGCGAGCAGCAGGCCGTTGACCGTCTGCACCGCTTCGTAGAAGTCGCCGCCTATCTCGGCGTGTTCAGAGGCGGGGAGGTAGCGGAAGGCCAGTTCGACGCCCGGGACGGTCGGCATCTCCTTGGGGAGGAAGGAGCGTTGCAGGGCGAGGCCCAGGGCGTGCTCCTCGTTGTAGGTGCGCAGGGCTTCGAGGGCGAGTGCGCCGGCGTTGGCCAGTTGCTGGAAGAGCTGCTCGTCGTCGGCACCGTGCAGGGCGGTCGCGGGAACGGCCAGGCAGACCGGGGGACGGTTGCGCTTGGTGCGGGAGACCGCGAGAGCGATGTCTCCGCGGAGGTGGTCGGCGGGCAGCAGGGCCCGCCACTGGTCGGCGGGCATACGGATGACCGTGACGCCTGTCTCCTGGTTCAGGCAGCGGGCCGCCAGCTGGTCCGGGAGGCCGGGCGGGGACGGGTGGATGCGTACGGCGGTCTCCGGGCCGTCGATCATGCTGTGGACCGCTTGCGCCTGGGGCGAGAGGAACACCGCGCTGGCCGGACTGGCCAGGACGGCCGCCGCGCCACCGGTCGCCGCCGACGCGAAGGAGTGGAAGCCGACCGCGCTGTAGACGTCCAGCGTCGCCCTGTTCAGGGCGATCAGGCGACGTGTGAGCCGTTCGGCGCGTTGGCGCGCCCGGGCGTAGCGCAGCGTGGCCGTGACGGTGGCGAGGAGTTCGCCGGGGTCGATGGGCTGGTCGAGGTAGGCGTCGGCGCCGCGGCTCAGTCCCTCCGCATGGTCGTCCGGACTGGTGGCGGCGGCGGAGATCTGGATGATCGGAAGGTGGGCCGTCCGCGGGTCGCTCTTGAGTCGCTCGCTGACTTCGAAGCCGCTCATGTCGGGCAGCCGGACGTCGATGATCGCGAGATCCGGAAGCGGGCCCGGCGCGGTGTCGAGACGCGTGAGGCCCTCCTCGCCCGTGACGGCGCCGATGACGGTGTGCCCCGCCCGCCGGAGCCAGCTGGTGAGGATGTAGCGATTGGTCTCGTTGTCGTCGATGACCAGCACGGTGGCCGGCAGGAGGTCCTGGACGCCATCGGTCACGGCCTTTTCCTCCCGGCGTCGGGTTCGTTCATGTGGACGTGACCGAGATCCGGCAGTCGTATCTGCACCTGGGTGCCCACTCCCACGGTGCTGGTCAGGGTCAGGGAGCCGCCGAGCAGTTCGGCGAGCGTACGGGCGTAGGGCAGACCGAGGCCGGTGCCGGGCCGTTCCTTCTGGTGGGGGCCGCGTACCTGGTAGAACGCCTCGAAGACACGGTCGAGTTCGGCGGGAGGTATGCCGACTCCCGTGTCGGTGACGGTGAACAGGACCGCGGGGACCGCTGGTTCGGGGTCGGCGGTGACGGCGAGGCGCACCTCGCCCTGCTCGGTGAACTTCAGGGCGTTGGACAGGACGTTGCGCAGGATGTGGACCAGGAGGGTCTCGTCGGTCACCAGGGCCGGTTGCCGCTGAAGGCCAGGGACGACCAGCGTGACGGCGTCCCGGCCGTGGCTGCTCAGGAGGAGCCTGCTCAGGTGGGCGACGAGCAGGCGCAGGTCCACGGCTTCCGGATGGATCTCCAGGTGGCCGGCCTCGGCCTTCGCGACGTCGAGGAGGTCATTCACGAGCGACAGCAGCGAGTGGCCGGAGGACGCGATGAGTTCGACCTGTTCTCGCTGCTCTCCTGTGAGGGGCGGTGAGCTGGGGGCCAGGAGCAGCCGGGAGAGCGCGACAACGGAGTTGACCGGGGTGCGCAGTTCGTGGCTGATGTTCGTCCAGAACCGCGTCTTCGCCTCGCCCGCCTCCTGCAACTGGTGGCGCTTGTCGTCCAGTTCGGAGTGCAGTGCGAGGACACCGCTGTTGGTGGTCTCGAGCTCCTCAGTGAGTTCCGAGTACAGGGCGAGTACTCCGCGGTTGGTCTCCTCCAGCTCTTCGTTGAGCCGTCGGAGCTCTTCGCGCTGGGCGCGGGTCTCCTCCAGGGTGGCGATCAAGTCTCTTGTCTGTGCCCGGAGATCATCCGCTTCGGTGCTTCGGACCCCGTCACGGAGCACCTCTGCGAGCAGGATGTGCTGCTCGGTCGGCCTGTCACCGTCCGTAGGGAGCGGTTGGGTGATGACGACACGGCCGGCCTCGGCGTCGACCTGCACGAGTTTCGCCGCCAGATCGAGTGTGTCCTGAGCCGGCGGCGGGCCCCCGCTCCAGGTGAACGTGACGACGAGGGACGTCGGTTGTGTCTCCGGGACCAGGCCGAAGGAGACCTCGAGATCGAGGCATTCGAGCCGGTCCCTTCCGACTTCGCTCAGTGCGGTCGCCAGCCGCACCTGGTCCTGGCGCTCCAACGCCATTGCGGCGGCTGCCTGTTGCGCGCGGCGCCGCAGGCCGAACACGTCCTGGGTGGAGGACAGGCTGAAGAACGTCAGCCGGCCGGCCGAGGCGGGCGGGCGCTTCCGGCGCGGTGCGTCGCCGTGAAGGTTCGGCTCAATGGCATCGGCCGCCCCGCTCACCCCCTCGTCCTCGGTCACCAGGCCCCCTTGACGACGACCACGCTCGCGTCGTCCCGTCGCACACCTGCTTCGCGGAGCAGGTGGCCCGCCATGACGAGCGGTGAGTGGCGCAGCAGACCTGGCAGGGTGTCGTGGTCCCAGCGTTCGGTCAGTCCGTCGGAGTGCATCACCAGTGCGCCGTGGTCGGGCAGGGGTTCCTCGAACGTCCGCAATCG
The DNA here is from genome assembly GCF_042800575.1 of Streptomyces sp. NPDC057616. Taxonomy (NCBI): domain Bacteria; kingdom Bacillati; phylum Actinomycetota; class Actinomycetes; order Kitasatosporales; family Streptomycetaceae; genus Streptomyces; species Streptomyces sp. NPDC057616. The sequence goes on along the minus strand of NZ_JBHVGU010000015.1, from coordinate 36,897 downwards.
TCGCATGTGCGCGCCGACGATTCCCGGGGACGACAGCAGAGCGCGGCGTGGTCCGTCGCCGATGAGGAAGCCGCTGACGTTGCCGATGCCGCAGTACAGCACCCGGCCGGCGGCGGGTTCGATCCGTGCCACGGCGACCGCCCCGCCCCGAGTCCCCCGCAGGGCCGGGTGAACGGCGTCGAGGACGCCCGCCGGGCTGAGGTCGTGTGTGCCGTGGAACGCCCTGACCGCCGCCTGGCTGGCGCGTGCCGCGAGCGGCCCGTGGCCCAGACCGTCGCACAGCATGAGCAGGACCACGGGAGGGCCACTTCCGACGGTGACGGTGCGGACGGCCCAGGCGTCCCGGCACACGCTCTCACCGCTGATGGGCCTGGTCACCCCTGCCGCGGGCGAGGTGTCCGGGACGGCCAGCGCGGCTCTGCCGTCGGCGGTGCGCGGCCAGAACCGTGCGGTCATGACCGTTCCGCGGCCCGGAACGGAGTGCAGATCGAAGTGGTCCGCGAGCCGGGAGACCGCTCCCAGCCCGATGCCCAGAGTGCCGGCGCTCGACGTGCCGTCGGCCAGGGCGGCGGCGACATCCGTCATCCCGGGGCCCGAGTCGACGGTGAGGAACTCCACCCCGGCCCCGCCACCGAAACGCACCACGCGCAGCAGCAAGGCCCCGTCCACGGCGTGCCGTTGCAGGTTCGTCGCGGCCTCGGTGACGGCGAGGGCGACCTCGGCGGAGCGGTGGCTGCTGAGGCCGAGGCGCCGGGCCAGCGTTGCCGCCGCGCCGCGGGCGGCGGCCGCCAGCGACGCATCGTCCCGGAACCACGCCACGTCCTCGGCGTCGATGGTGGTCGCGGAGCTCACCGCACCCATTTGATGATGGTCACAACGGTCCCTTCGCCCGGCACAGTACTCAGTTCGAAGTCGTCGACGAGGCGGCGGGCGCCACTCAGGCCGAGCCCCAGTCCGCTTCCCGACGTCCAGCCGTCCGTCATCGCCTGTTCGACGTCGGGGATGCCGGGGCCGCTGTCCTCGAAGACGGCGGCCACACCGCGTCTGCCGTGTGTGCTGACCGTGCCGGCCTTGACGGTGCCTCCTCCGCCGTAGGTCAGCGTGTTCCGTGCGAGTTCGCTCGCCGCGGTGATCATTTTCGTCTGGTCGACCAACGACAGACCGCACCGCTGGGCCAGCGCCCGGATGGACTGGCGGATCTGCACGAGGTCGCCGCTGCGCGCGACGCGATGGACCTGGGGCTCGTCTCCGACGCTCCAGGGCGCCGTCACTGCGAGGCCGAACTGTCGGACCGGCGCAGTTTCGCCAGCCCCTTCTCCAGGTCCAGGGCGGTGCTGACGCCACCGAGTGAAAGGCCCAACTCGACCAGGGTGATGGCCACGGCCGGGCGCATGCCGACGACCACGGTCCTGGCGTCGAGCATGCGGGAGATGGCGGCCATCGTCGCCAGCATGCGTCCCACGAAGGAGTCGACGATCTCCAGGGCGCTGATGTCGATGACGACGCCCCCGGCCGACTTCGCCACGATCTGCGCCAGGTCCTCCTGGAGGTTGAGCACCGTCTGGTCCTCCAGGTCGGACTGGACGGACACCAGCAGGGTGTCGCCGATCCGCAGGATCGGAATGCGCTCACTCATCGCTGCACACCCTGGTGCGCGATCATGTCCACGCCGGACCGGCGCAGTGCCAGTTTGAGGGCGTCGGCCAGGCTGGCCTTCGTCACGATCCCTTCGAACTCGATGCCCAGTGCCACGATGGTCTGCGCGATCTGCGGGCTGATCCCGGACACGGTGCATTCGGCGCCCATCAGCCGGGCGGCGACTATGGTCTTGAGCAGGTGCTGTGCGACCTGCGTGTCCACCGCAGGAACGCCCGTGATGTCGATGATCGCCTGCTCCGAGCCGGTGTCCACGAGGGCCTGCAGCAGTTTCTCCATCACCACCTGGGTCCGCGCCGAGTCCAGGGTGCCGACCAGCGGTACGGCGATGACCCCGTCCCACAGCCGGACGACCGGTGTGGACAGTTCCAGAAGCTGCTCCGCCTGCGCGGTGATGAGTTCGTCGCGCGTCTGCGTGTAGGTCTCGATCGTGAAGAGGCCCAGACCGTCCAGGATCCCGGCCAGCCGCAGATAGGCGGGCACGTCCGCGGCGGTGCCGCTCTCCAGCACCGGTTCGAGGACCCGTTTCAGCGCGAAGACACTGATGGCGGTCTCACTCGGTGAGAATCCCTGACGGGCCCTGTTCCGTGACAACTCCGTCAGAAGAGCGCGGACTTCGGACATCTGCTCGGAGTGCACATCGATCGCGCCCTGCCGCAGCGCCGCCGCCAACGCCTCGTACAGCTCCCGCAGTTCGCGGTCGAGCTCGGCGGTGCTCACGCGACCGCCCAGTGTGCCCGCCACCTCCGCGACCCAGGCCGAGGCCAGATCCCGGTCGTCGTTCGCCAGGAGCCCCGCCAGGTCAACAGCGTTGTCTCGCTTCACCATGCAGATGCTCCTTCAGTATTCGTATATGTGTGCCATTGCTGGCGCGTGCAGCCTACTGCACCGCGCTGCAGTCGTTTCTTGCACGCTTCGCGCACGCTGCGGTCGAGCACCTGGACTATCCGCGTGGGCGGCACATGGACCGCGCCGTGCAGGGTAACCGGCAGCGGACAACGGGAACGAAGGTGACGAAAAGTGAAGCCTGCCGGCAGTGACGGTGGCGGAGAGCGGCGCCTTCGTACGACGGTCGTCGCCGTCCCGTCGGATGGCGACGACGCGTGCATCGCCGAGGCACGCCACGTCGCGGCGGCCTTCCTCGGTCGCGCCCGGGCCGAAGGCGGCGTGGCCGTGTCCGCCCGGGCCGTGGACGTCACGCAACTGGTGGTCAGCGAGCTGGTCACCAACGCCCGTAGATACGCTCCCGGACCCCTGTGGATGGAACTGCGCATCGCGGACGACGTGGTGGAGGTGACCGTGCAGGACGGCAGTCGTGTGCAGCCCGTCGCCCACCTGACCGATCCCGGAAGGGTCGGCCGGCACGGTCTGGAGATCGTCGTGGCCGTCGCCCAGGCGTTCAGGGTCCGCCTCGAACCGTCCGGCAAGAGGGTGACCGCCACGGTCGCGTTGGGCCACGGGTCGGCCGACGGCACCCGTCGCGCCGGCTCCCCGCCGCCCGGCCCTCGGTGAGATGTGCGGGCTCGCCTGGGCAGGAGGCCGGTGCGGAGCCTGGTGAAGGTGCGGGGGAGGAGGCGGGAGACGCCCATCCGGGACACGTTCAGGTCGCCCCAGCGGCTCACCGACGCCATCCGCGTCTCCCCTCCCACAGGCCCGCAACGGGCGGCTGACACCTGCCGGTCACCTTCGTCTGCCGGTCACCTTCGTCGTACGACGCTTCCGTCCGTGGCGGACTGCACGGGGTGCCCGACCGCGCGGGCGGCGGCCGCGACGCGCAGTTGCTCCAGGAGTGCGGTCTGGCTGTCCGCGCGTTCCGACAGGAAGTCGAGGTGATCGGCGTGGAGGCGCTCGTCGGTCTCGGCCAGTGCGCGCAGGGTGCGCCAGCACGCCGCCTTGGCCGTCACACCGATGAGCAGCGACTCCAGTTCCAGTACGTCGCTCACCGGGGACCGGGAGAAGAGGCGGCCGTTCGGCTTCAGCCGGCCGGCCTTCTCGGCGAGCCGGCCGAGCGCGACCTTCGGACGATCGGTGGATATCGCCAGATCTTCCATGATCCGGAGCGGGGACTGGCGGTCCTGTTCGAGCTGCCGGGCCAGCTCGGCCAGTTCCGGTTCTCCCCGCTGCGCCCGGGCGGCCCGGCGCGCCAGTTGGACTCCGCCGGTCGCGCCGGCCAGATGGTCGTTGAGGTAGATCGCCAGCAGCTCGGCACCGCTCGGGGCCCGTCCGGCCGCTTCGGCGGAGGCGCGATCCGCGTCCCCCTCGGCTCCGCTCTCGGGGCTCATCTCGCGGCTCACGGTGGCGCTCAGCTCGGCCCAGCTCTTCTCGAACTTGGCCAGCCCCTCCCGTTCGAGGCCGTCCGTGACGTCCGCGAAGTCCACCCCGACACGCTCCAGTGCCGCGAAGTGTTCCAGTGTCGCCGCGTGGTCCTCGGCCGTCGGCGGGTGAAGGGACGACGTGCCGTGGTCGGCGAACGCGGCGAGGGTGCTGCCGGGCATGGTGTTCACCGTGCCCGCCATGGCCAGCTCACTGACGTACATCGTGTCCGGGTAGTCGGGGTTCTTGACTCCGGTGGAAGCCCACAGCGGGCGCTGCGGCCGGGCTCCGGCCTCCGCCAGCCGCTGCCGGAGCGGTTCCATGGCCGCCATCTCGTACGCCTGGTACGCGAGGCGGGCGTTGGCGACCGCGGCCCGGCCCTTGAGCGCCAGGGCTTCGGGCGTGGCGATGACGTCGAGGCGGCGGTCCACCTCGGCGTCCACGCGCGAGACGAAGAACGAGGCGACCGAGTGGATGGCCGCCAGGTCGTGTCCGGCACGCAGGGCCCGTTCCAGGCCGGCCGCATGGGCGTCCATCACCGCGCGATAGCGATCCAGGGAGAAGATCAGGGTGACGTTGACGCTGATGCCGCGCGCCACGACCTCGGTGATGGCCGTGAGCCCCTCGCGGGTTGCCGGGATCTTGACGAACAGGTTCGGCTCTCCGACCTCCTCCCACAGCTTCACCGCCTGCTCGACGGTGGCGTCGGCGTCCTTCGCCAGCCGGGGATCGACCTCGATGGACACCCGTCCGTCCAGGCCGTTCGTCCTCTCGTGGATCGGCGCGAAGACGCGGCAGGCAGCCCGTACGTCGTCGGTGGTAAGGGCGAGGAGGGCGTCGTCGGCGCTCGCGCCCTGGGCCCTCAGGCTGCGCAGCTGCTCGGTGTAGCGGTCTCCACGGGACAGCGCGGAGGCGAAGATCGTGGGGTTCGTCGTGACACCCACGACATGCCGGCCGGCGATCAACTTCCCCAGTTCGCCATCGGCCAGCAGCTCGCGGGAGAGATCGTCGAGCCAGATCGAGACGCCGGCGGCGGACAGGTCGGCGAGCGGGTCGGACACTGTGGACGGAGTCATGCTGGACCTCCAGCAAGGGGGAGTGGGGGCGGCTTCTACGCGGCGGCCTTGGTGCGGCGCAGTGGGGCCCCGGCGTGGTGGAGACTGCGCAGCGCCTGCCGGTAGGAGACGGCCAGACCGGTTTCCAGATACGCGATGCCCAGTTCCTCGCAGTGGCGACGGACGATGATCTGTGCCTTGCGCAGGTTGGGGCTCGGCATGCTCGGGAAGAGGTGGTGCTCGATCTGGTGGTTCAGGCCGCCCAGTACGACGTCGGTGAGCCGGCCGCCGCGCACGTTGCGGGAGGTGAGGATCTGGCGGCGCAGGAAGTCCGGGCGGTCCTTGCCGGTGAGGACCGGCATGCCCTTGTGGTTGGGGGCGAAGACCGAGCCCAGGTAGAGGCCGAAGAGGCACTGGTGGACGGCGAGGAAGGCGACCGCCATACCGGGCGGCAGCATCAGGAACAGAGCGGTGAGGTAGCAGGCGAAGTGCCCGAAGAGCAGGATGCCCTCGGCGGGCCGGTTCCTGAGAGAGGGGTTGGCCAGCGCCCGTACGCCGGCGACGTGGATGCGCCCGGACGCCTCACTCGCCCGGCGCCGCCGGAACACCTGCCGGTGGGCGATGTCGTGGGCCACGAGGGCGACCTGGCCGAAGGCGATGGCGAGCACCGCCGCGACGGCCAGGGTCCACCAGCTGGCGCCGATCAGGACGAAGGCGGCCAAGCCGCCCGCGTAGAGGGTGGCCACCCCGGTGACGCGAGCCGTGTAGTAGCCGGGGCGGCGGTTCATCAGGCCGCTGTCGGTGATCTTCTTGGACAGCCGGGCGAAGTCACTGCCGGTGCTCCGCGCCGGTGGGACAGGGAATTCAGCGATCACAGACGTGACCCTTTCGGTGGACGACCGGGAATTGAGCTCCGGAGTTCACTCCACGCAGCCGTCGGCGGGGTCACGGCCGAGTCGCCTCCGCGGGGAGGCGACTCTGAAAACCTGCGAGAGACTTGACCTTTGCCTGCGGGTACCCGGGAGACGGCCTTCCGCACGTCTTTCGTACATCTGCGCCGACGGACCGGTGCCGGGTTGTCAGGGGCGGTCCCGGTGCCGCCACCGATGGGGGCGGAGACCGGCCGGTGGCGCCGGGGCGCGGTCGTCGGTGTCGCGGAAGCTGTCGCGGGCGGCTGTGGCGACCGCGTCGGGCGTGGTGCCGAACTCGGAGTGCAGGCGCTGGTGGTCGGTGCAGGCGCCGTGGTACTCCGGGCTGACGATCCGTCCGGCGCCGTCGACCACGTGGCGCCGGCCCTGGCCCGGGCACTCCAAGGTGATGTGCTACCTCGGAGCCGGTCGCCACGAGGACGGCGTCCGGGTGCGTGGTGCCCTGGGCGGTGTCCGCCAGGACGTGTCCCGCCGGGCGGTGGCGTGTCGTGCGGGGGCACACGCGTCGCTGCCCCGGTCCAGCACGAGCGCCCTCTGCCGGGACAAGGCCGGCGCGGCGGGGCGGTCCCCTTGTTCGAGGGCGGCGGGCAGACGGCGGGTCAGCGGGCGGTGGTCTCGTTCGCGTTGGCGGAAGGCACCCCGTCCCGTCCAGGCCCGGGACGGCGCGCGGCGCGGCGAGGTGCTCCACGGGCTGCTGGGTGGGGCCGTCCTCGCCCAGGCCGATGGAGTCGTGGGTCCCGCACGTAGACGGCGGGCAGTGCTCATCAGCGACGCCAGGCGTACGCCCGGGCACATGGAGTCCGAGAAGGTCAGGGACGTGCCGCTGTAGGGGCGGGTCAGACTTTGCAAGGGTGGGGGTCAGACGGGATCGGGGAGCGGGCGCCGGGAGACCTCATGGGCGTCGTCCGCCGGGACGCCGAGCATGCGAAGGACCATCTCGGCGAGGTTCGCCGCTGCCTCGTCGCCGTCCAGGTCGGGGCGGGCGAACCTCAACTCGACCAGCGACAGCAGGGTTCCGCCCAGTGCGCACAAGGCGACCGTGGGGTCGAGGGCGGTGAAACGGCCTGAGGCGATGCCGACCTGGAGATCGCGCAGCGCCCGGCGGGTCAGGCCGTTGTCCGAGTGGACGTGCCCGAGGCCGCGGCGGCGCAGCACCTGCATCAGCTCGGGGTGGGAGTCGGCCATGCGGGCGCTGAGCCGGAAGCCGGCCGCGACCAGTTCCGCCGGGTCGTCGATGCCGGCGAGGCGCTCGTCGAAGTTCTGGCCGAACTCCTCCAGGGCGTCCACCACCGCCGCCACGAACAGCTCCGTCTTGGAGTCGAAGTGGTTGTAGAACGAGCCGAAGCCCACGTCCGCGCGCTCGGCGATCGCCTGGATGCTGGCGCTGGTGTCGCCGGTCTCGGCGAGTATCTGCCGGGCCGCTCGGATGAGTGCCCTGCGGGTCTCTGCGCGACGCCGCTCGAACCGGTTGCTGGGCAGGGCTGACGTAGACATGCGCCGAGTCTAGCGGCGGGGCCGATGGCACTCGCAATTCTGATGAATTCATCATTTCCCGCCGTGCACGCCTTGACGATGCGGCCATCACAGTTGATGATTTCATCACTAATCAATGCCGCTCGGAGGGCACCATGTCTGAAACCCGCGCCAACGGGGCCGACGTCACAACGGCCCACCAGGACCTCCACAGCGAGCAGGGCGCCCTGCGCGGCGAACACCCAGGTCGCTCCCGGAACCCTGTGATCAAGGTCGCGGACCTCGCCTGGCTGGAGTTCGAGAAGCCGGACCTGGACCGCGCCGAGGTCTTCGCCCGCGACTTCGGGTTCGGGATCGCGGCCCGCACCGAGCGCGAGCTCTGGCTGCGCGGTACCTTCGCCGGCTCACCCTGCATGGTGATCCGGCGCGGGCGGACCTCCCGGTTCATCGGTCCGGCCTTCCGGGCCGCCGAGCGGGCCGACCTGGACCGGCTGGCCCGGAACACGGGCTCGGACGTACGGGACGCCGACGTCCCGGGGGGCGGCAAGGTGGTCGACCTGCTCGACCCGTCGGGCTTCCCGGCCCGCGTGGTCCATTACGGCGAACCGCTGCCGGCGCTGCCCGAACAGCAGCCGCTGCTTGTCAACTTCGGCACGGAGCGCCGCCGCACGAACGCCACCCAGCGCCCGCCCCGAGAGCCGTCCCGGATCCAGCGCCTGGGACATGTGGTGCTGGAGACCCGGGTGTTCGCCCGGGCTCTGGACTGGTACCTGGACACTCTCGGGATGATCGTGTCCGACTTCCTGTTCCTGGACGGACAGCGCGACCGCGGCCCGACCATGGCCTTCATCCGCTGCGACCTGGGCGGCGTGCCGGCCGACCACCACACGCTGGCCATGCACCTGGGCCCGGGCAACGGCTATGTCCACTCCGCCTACCAGGTCACCGACCTCGACTCGATCGCCGTCGGCGGCGAGTACCTGAACGAGCGGGGCTACAAGCGCAGTTGGGGCATCGGCCGGCACATTCAGGGCAGCCAGCTCTTCGACTACTGGCGTGATCCCGACCGTTTCATGCTGGAGCACTTCGCCGACGGCGACCTGTTCTCCTGCGACGTGGAGCCCGGCTGGGCGCCGATGTCGACGAGCGGCCTCGCCCAGTGGGGTCCGCCGGCCACCCGTGACTTCCTCGGCGCCGGCCCCTCTCCCCAGCGGGTCCGCGATGTCATCGAGGCCCTGCGCGGCGACAACGAGATGGACCGGTCCCGCCTGCTCGGCCTGCTCAAGGCCGCCACCTCCTGACGCCGCCGACCCACCACACAAAGGCACCGATATGAGCACCAACGTCCTGCGCACCGCCGACGGCTGGTGGGTGGTGCGCGACGCGCGCGCCGTCCGCATCGACACCAAGGCCGCCACCACCGCCGAGCTACTGGCCGACCGGGGTGCCGTACGAGAGGCCGCCGCCTCCGCCGAGCCGGGCACACCTGTCACCGACCTGGTGGCGATCTCGCCGGTCACCACCCCCTGCCGGGTGGTCGCCCAGATGGTCAACTACCGTAGTCACGCCCGCGATTCGGGCTTCACCGGTGACATCCCGCCCGCGTTCTTCCGCAAGGCGTCCGGCTCGGTCTGCGGCCCCGGCGACAGCGTCGTGCGTCCGCGGCATGTGAGGTTCCTCGACTACGAGGTCGAACTCGGCCTGGTCGTGGGCGCACCGCTGCCCATCGGTACGGTCGTCGAGGAGCGGGATCTGCCGTCGTACGTCGCCGGGCTCGTCGTCACGAACGACGTCAGCGCACGCGACGTACAGCTGACCAGGACGCAGTTCTACGAGAGCAAGTCGTACCCCACGTTCACGCCCACCGGCCCGTACCTTGCGCTGCTGGAGGTGGAAGACTTCGCTCATCTCCTGGACCTGCGGCTGAAGTTGAGCGTCAACGGCGATCTGCGCCAGGACCGCACCCTCTCCGACATGATCGTCCGCCCGGCCCGGGCGCTGACCCTGCTGGCCCGTTTCCAGACCCTGGACGCCGGCGACCTGCTGCTGACCGGCACCCCCGGCGGCACGGCGCTGAAGGCCCCGCCGAAGGCGATCGAGAAGATCGGTGCGCTGTTGCCGCCCGCGATGAAGTGGAAAGCGTTCTTCAAGAGCCAGTCCAAGAACCCGCACTACCTGCGCGCAGGAGACGTGATCACGGCGGCGATCGCGACTCCGGACGGACGGATCGACCTCGGCGAGCAGCGCACGCCGGTCGCGGACGCGAGCCAGGAGCCGAGGTAGGCCGCACATGACCGTCGAACAGCAGCCGTCGGACATCCCCGTCGTGGTCATCGGTGCCGGGCCCGTTGGCGTGACCGCCGCCCTCCTCCTCGCCCGGCGTGGAGTACGCAGCGTCGTCCTGGAACGACACCAGGACATCTACCCCCTCCCACGCGCTCTCGTCGTCGACGACGAGGTGCGCAGGATCATCCAGGCCGCCGGTGTCGGCGAGGGGTTCGCCGCAATGGCCCGCCCGGGAAACGGGCTGCGGCTGCTGGACGCCCGGCACCGGGTGATGGCCGAGTTCCGGCGCTCCGGGCACGGCCTGCACGGCTACCCGCAGACCAGCATGTTCGAGCAGCCCGCACTGGAGCGACTGCTGCGCGACGAGCTGGCCCGGCGCCCGGAGAGCGAACTGCGCAGCGGGGCGGAGGTCACCGCCATCGGGACGGACACCGAAGGCCCGGTGCGCGTGACCTACCGCGACGATGCCGGTGAGCATCACCTCTGGGCCGATGCGGTCCTCGGCTGCGACGGCGCCAACAGCATCACCCGGGAGGCCGTCGGAGGCTCATGGGAGGACCTGCGCTTCGAGGAACGCTGGACCGTCGTCGACGTACGCACGCCGGCCGACGTGCGCTGCTGGGAGGGTGTCGACCAGGTCTGTGACCCGAACCGCCCGGCGACCTTCATGCGCGTCGGCGAGGACAGCTACCGCTGGGAGTTCCGGCTCGCGGACGGGCAGGAGCAGCCCGTCCGCGAGCTGGTCGCCCCGTGGCTGCCACGCTCCTACGACGGCGACTTCGAGGTCGTCCGCGAGACGGCGTACACCTTCCGGGCCCGTATCGCCGACCGTTGGAGCCGTGGACGCGTCTTCCTCCTCGGCGATGCCGCCCACCTCACCCCACCCTTCATCGGACAGGGGCTGTGTGCGGGACTGCGCGACGCCTGCAACCTCACCTGGAAACTTGCGCGGGTCCTCCAACAGGGCGGACCAGAGCGGCTGTTGAAGACGTACGAGAGCGAGCGCAAGCCGCACGCCCGGCACGTGATCCGGCTCGCGGTCGCCATGGGATGGGCCATGACCGGCGGTCAGGACGGTGCCGCCGCACTGCGCCGCAGACTCCTGGCCGTGGCCTGCCGCATCCCCGGCCTGACCGCCGCAGCCGGCCGCGACCTCAGCCGGCCCCTGACGAACGGCCCCCTCGTGCGGCGCCACGCCCGCCGGGGGCTGGCGGGCACGCACTGCCCGCAGCCATGGGTGAGCGCGGACGGGCCGCGTACCCGTCTCGACGAGTTGCTCGGCGACTCCTTCACGATCCTCACCGCCGGCGAGCCCTCGCCCTCGCTGGACGCGCTCGCCCGCGGCCTCGGTGCCCGCGTGGTCGCCGTGACCGACCTCGGCGACGACGGCACGCTCGCCGCCTGGCTGCGGGCCGGACGGGCGGATGCGGTCGTGCTGCGGCCCGACCGCATCGTGATGGACGTTGTCCCGGCCGGAGGCCACGACTTCACGGACACCGCCGCCTGGTCGTCGCTCCTGCACACCACCCGAAGCACCCACCCTTCCCCATGGGCCGTCGAGGAAGGCCTGCCGAGGAGCGCCGAGCGATGACCAGTCCGGACCCCCTCACGGTGCCCGATCCGCAGGCCGTAGCCGGCAGCGGCATCATGGACTTCGCCCGCGGCGCGGGGACGGACGGCGCGGACCACGGCGTTCCGGCGCTACTCCCCACCACGCCCTGCGCAACCTCACCGACGACCAACCCGCGATCGTCGCGCTGGACGCGACCGGTTGCGGTTGCCAGGTGACGGGACAGCGGCTGCGCGCACGGGTCGCCTCCGTCGCCGCCACCCTGCGCGACCTGGGCTTCGGCCAGAGCGACCGAGTCTTGGGCGTACCTGCCCAACACACCCGGCACGCGGTCATCGCGTTCCTCGCGGCCGCGAGCCTGGGTGCCGTGGGGTCGGAGTGCAGGCACGAATACGCCCCATGGCCGCCGCCGACCGGTTCGCCCAGCTCGGGCCCACCGTCCTTGTCGCCGCCGACGGCCACCTCTTCAACCGCACCACCCACGACCGTCGTGACGCCGCACTCGAACTCGCCCGCGCGCTGCCTATGTTGAATGCCACCCGGCTCGTGGACCACGCGGGTCTGCCGTGGCCGTCGGGCGCCCACCCGTCACCGGCCGTGCCGTGGGTGGACGCCTCCACCCGCACCGAGCATCGGCACCAAACCCGACGTGATGCAGCACCAGGTCGAGCCCGGCCAGGGGGCAATCGACACCGAACCGGCGACGCACGGCCTCGGCGATCCTCGCCGACGTCCGGCACTGCTCGCTCCAGCCGTACGCGGCCGGACCGGCTACCAACAGCCCCTCCAGAGCATGCAGTTGACCGGCGCCAAGCTTGCAGCGTGCGCCGCTGGGCCCCCTGGAGACCAGAGCCTGCCAAACGCTCGAAGCCAAGCCCGGCGCCAGCGGTTCGCCGACATCCGAGACAACCTGACCCGCCGGGCCATCTCCCGGTCACTGTCCTCAACGCGCCGGCGTACTAGACCTCTGAGCTCAGCGAGGTCGCCGGGACTTCGGGAGTGTGGGGGTAGGCGGCCGACCGGTGCTGGAAGGAGAGGATCTTCGGGTTCTGGACGACGCCGTCGCGGATCTCGATGGCCTTTCTGATCGTGACATCGGTGTCCCATGCCGTGGGGCCGTCCATGACCTTGCGCAGGTAGGGAAGGAGCGCCTCGCTGATTTCCCAGGTGGCGGAGTTCCACAGGTGGGACGGGCTGTGATCCACCGCGTAGTAGTGGCAGCCCGATCCCACCGAGGGCATGGGCTCGCCGAACGTGGTCGGGTGGGCCCATGCGAAGCCCATGCCCTCGTCGCAGGCGACGTCGATGAAGAAGGTGCCCGGCCGGAAGAGGGCGAGTTCCTCGTCGGTGACGAACATGAGCGGCGCGTCGGTGTCCTGCAGGATGCAGTTGACGATGATGTCGAACCCGGCCAGGTACTCCGCCAGCGGCTCGGAACCGGCCGCGGTAATGGCCCGCAGGCGCGAGGAATCGTCCTCCTGCTCCTCGAAGTGGCCCATCACGACCGAGGGCATCGGTGACGCCACCGCTGCCGCGGCGCGTCGGGTGAGCACGGTGACGTCGGTGACCCCCATGGCGCCCAGGCCCGTGACGGCGCCGCGCGCCGTGGCACCGAAGCTGATGACCACCGCCCGCAGGCGGCGCCCGTAGCTACCGGTCAGCCCGCCGAGCTGCAGGGCGTGCAGCACCGAGCAGTAGCCGGCGAGTTCGTTGTTCTTGTGGAACACATGGACGCTGAAGGCGCCCGTGGAAGTCCAGTGGTTCATGGCTTCCCAGGCGATCAGGGTCAGCCGTCGGTCGATGGCGATCTGGGTCATCTTCTCGTCCTGCACGCAGTGCGGCCATCCCCACAGCACCTGGCCCTCGTGCAGCGCGGCGATGTCGTCGTGCATCGGTTTGGGCAGCAGCACGACATCGCCCTCCGCGAGGAGTCGCTCGCGTGAGCGCAGGCCGGCCACGAGCGGTCGCAGCGCGTCGTCGGAGACGCCGAACCGTCGGCCGTAGCCCTGTTCGAGGAAGATCCTCTCGCGCAGCTCCGGGGCGATCCGTTCGAGGTGGCGGGGGTGCAGGGGCAGCCGGAACTCGTTCTCCTTGTGGGAGGAGGCGAGTACGGCGAGATTCTTCAGGCTCATGTGGGGAGGCTCATTTCCGACCGGACGCGATGTGCTCCGGCCTTGCCGTTCCCCGAGGGCGACGCCGAAACGGATGACGGCGTGCGAGGTGCGCTCGGTACCGCCACCGTACTCCGGTACAGGCCGCTCAGCGCCCGCCGCTCGTTTGAGCTCGAAGGATCCACAGGCAATCGGTTGAGATGGGTCCAGGCTGGCAGGCCGCACTCGTGGCCCTCAATATGCCTCGACGTCGGTTGGGCCGTACCCCCCGCAGACCAGGGAGGCTGCCGTTCTCCAGTGCTGGCGGCCTTGGAACCGGACAACCATCTCGCCGGACTCTAAATGGAGGGCCTGACTAGGGCTCAGGCTGCGTCATCTCGTTCGCGCTCGATTGCGGCGAGCCGGTTCTTGAGGCGGTGGCTCGGACCGTTGATGGAGATGACTTCGCAGTGGTGGAGAGGACGGTCGAGGCGGCCGTAGACGTGGCAGAACAAACGGCCTGCACCGGTCGGCGCGTCCGGACGGGGCCAATGGGGGATGTCCACGGCGAGCACAGGAGTGCGGCGTGGGTTTTCTACTCTCCCTATTTGCGGTGGATTTGTACGGCGGTGGCGAGGTGGTCGGCCAGGGGTTCGGGCAGGGGGGTGTGTCCGTCGGCGGTGTGCAGCAGGGCGTCGGCGACCTGGTGCAGTTTGGTGTTGGTGTGCTGGGAGGCGGTCACCAGTACTTGCCAGGCCTGCTCGGGGGTCAGGTGGAAGGAGGCCATGAGCATCCCGCGGGCCAGGTCGATCGAGGTGCGGGTCTCCATGGCCCGGTGCAGTTGCGCGTTCTCCGTTACGAGGCGGTCGCGGGAGGGTCCGGCATGTGCGGTTGAGGGGTGATGACGCGCCCCGTGCGTGGTGATCGCGTCAGGTGTTGCTCGCTCATCGGCAGGGTGCGCCGGCGGTGTCGTCGTCGCATTCGGTGCGGGGCCCGCACTCCTGTTCGGGTCGGCCGGGTCCTCGGTGAAGAGGGGGAGGGTGTTGGTGAGGGTGAGCAGGCGTTGGACGGCGCGGCTGGTGGCGCTGAGGGTGATCTGTTTGCCGGAGAGGCGGGCGCGGTCGCGGACGTCGAGGAGGACGTTGAGGGCGGAGCAGTCGCAGAAGTCGACGCCGGCGAGGTCCAGTTCCAGGCCGCCGGTGGTGCGGTCGAGGGCCTTGTTCAGTGTCTGCTGCAGGAACGGATCGCTGTCCAGGTCGAGTTCGCCGCTGACGGTCACCGCGAGCCGGTCGCCGGCCGCGTCGACGCGCACTGTCACCGGTGGGGATGACCGCTGGGGTGCGGTGGAGCAGTCGGGGCAGGGCCCCTCCCCTTCGGGGACGGGCGGGTGAGCGCACATTGTTGCTCCCGGCGCAGATCGGCTGATCGACCACTCCCAGGATCACCCAACCGGCCGTTCACGTCAATGAAAACATGAAAAACTGTTCGTCCTTTTGAATGCGTGAATCAGGAACCGTATCCTGTGGGGATGGATCGAGCGCCGGAACCGCACACAGGCTGGACCTTTCTGACCAATCACTCCCGGGTGCTGGCGGCCATCGCCGAGGACCACACCACCCGTGTCCGCGACATCGCGGCCCGCTGCCGGCTGACCGAGCGGGCCGTGCAGAAGATCATCGCGGACCTCGAGGAGGGCGGCTACCTCACCCATGTCCGCGAGGGCCGCTCGAACGTCTACCGGATCGCCTCCGACCGGGTCCTGCGGCATCCCGCCGATGCCCCGGCCACGGTCGCGGAGCTGCTGTCGGTGCTGATGCGTCACGAGGCCGGACGTCCCGCTGCCGCCGTGAACCCGGACCACGGCGCTTGACACGGACCTGGTCCTCGGATCCCACCAGAGGAAAGGTGCAGCCGAAGCGGGCACCTGGGTGGCAATCGGCGGCTTGACCGGGCCGGGGACACCTGCTGCGAGTGAGGTGAGCCGGAGCTCCAACGCGACGTCCGTAGGAGGATCACGTCTGGCGGCTGGTGGTGGGGGTGCGTGCGGTGTCGTTTCGAGGGTTCGTCGAGGCGTACGAGACCGTGCTGGCCGAGGACGCCGGGACGGGCAGGGTCGAGTCGGGCACACGGGAACAGGACCTGACCTACACGCTCTGCGTGTCCACCGGCACGCGGGACGTGAGAGACGCCCTGCAGGCGCCGCGCCGCATGCTCGCCGCCGCGGGGGTGGCCGGCCCGGAGACCGCGAGGGCGGCCGAGGTTCCTCCGGAGCCGACCGAGATCGGGGCTCCATGACAGCGTGAAGTCATGACTTCCGGGATCTCCAACAGCTGACTTCAGGCGGTCCACACGTCCCTGAACCGGCCGCCCCTGGAAGGCTTGTTCGGCGTCGTGCGCAGGGCTGTTGTCACGGACTCAGCTGTGGGATCCCGCCGCTGCGATGGTAAAGGTGTGATGACCGTACGTGTTCCTCTTGACCCCTCGCTGAGGGGCCGACCGGCACGTCCCGCCGCGCGGGAGGGGAGAGGAGGACGGACATGGACGGAGTCCCGGGTTCCGGCGAAACGGTGGGGCGGCACGTGGCGGCCTCCACCCGCGGCTGACACCCGTTCCGCCTGGATCGACCATGCCGGCGAACTCCCCGTCATCGTGGAAGGTTGGTTCGCCGCCAGGTCGACCACCTGCCCGGCGGCCACGACTCGCTTCCTGAGACGCCTCTGTTAGGGCTTCGGACAGGCCGGTAGACCGGCTCGGGCCCCGGATACGGGTTGTGCCAGCGCGTTACGGGCGACGACTCACTGCGCCGTGGAGGCGTCCGGGTGGTGATCTCGGCGGAGAGCGAACTCCAGCAGGGCGGAGACGGACAGGTTGGCCTTGGCCGGGTGCCGGAGGGGGCCTTCGCTGTTGAGGACGTACCGGTTGCGCCGGCCGATCCGTTGCTTGCGCAGATAGCTGGCCGTTTCGAGTTCCGCCACGACTCGCTGGGCCGTGCGCTCACTGATGTGGCAGGTGTCAGCGAGTTGGTGCGATCGCGCACCGGGGTCCCGGGCGATCTTCGTCAGCACTCGGGCGTGGTTGGTTAGGAAGGTCCACCGGCGACTCTGGTGGGTCATGCCGAGGTCCTGGTCACTCTGGGGTTTGCGGCTGCGACTGGCGGTCTCGGGCGCGCAGTTGCTCGTTGATGCGTTGCGCTTCTTGGAGTTGGTCTTCGAGGATGATGATGCGGCAGGCGGCCTCAATGGGGGTGCCCTGGTCGACGAGTTCGCGGGCGCGGGAGGCGAGGCGCAGCTGGTAGCGGGAGTAGCGGCGGTGGCCGCCTTCGGAGCGCAGGGGTGTGATCAGGCGGTGTTCGCCCAGGGCGCGGAGGAAGGCGGGGGTGATGGCGAGCATGTCGGCGGCCCGGCCCATGGTGTAGGCGGGGTAGTCGTCGTCGTCGAGGTTGTCGACGGGGCGGGGATCGGCAGGGGGCATAGACCTCTTCTTCCGGGGACGCGTCGGGGGGCCCGAGTGCCGTGTGTGGCACCCGGGCCCCGAGCTTTCAACACCATCTACCGGCCTACTGCGCCGGCCTTCTGTGTCCGCAGCGTGCGCCTGGGAGGGCGGGGCTGCGGGGATCGTGTCTGCGTGACCGGGGACCACCTTCCAATCCTGGGTCTTGCGGTACCCGGGCGGACTGCTTCCTCGCCCGGGCGATCCTGATGGCGCTCTGCTCCTTTTCCTTGGGTTGCTCGGTTGTACTGCTGGATATTGCGGGTACTGCTCACGGCCCCGTGGGGTCACGTCAGGGCCGTGTCCTGCTGGTCTGCCTGCACGGCAGTTCGTGTCTGCCGTGCCCTCTCGGATCCTGGCTACGGCACGACAATAACTCCGCGACGAAGCAATGTCTACTGCGGCCGCAACAGATTTTCTCCCGAGCTGACGTATGGAGTTATTCCGTGGATGCATCCGAAAGCGTGCTGTCCCGGGTTGTGTCCCGGACCCGTCGGGCCCCGGAAAGTCCAACGGCCGGGAGACAGCGAGCAGTACCGCAGGTCGCCGTGATCGTCGCGACGCCGGGACCGACCCACCGAGCCGGCCGAACCAGAGGCACCGACCGAACTGACAACGCCACCCGCAGCCCAAGACCCGGCCGCGGCATCGAACATGACAGGCCGGGGTCGTCCCGTGTCCCGTGCCCGCGGGCCCGGCAACGGCACGAAGTTGCCAGGGAGGGCGATGAACAGTCCGCCCGAAACAGATCGTCGGCCGATTGGCTGGTCTCCGACCCACGCCGGCCCCGTCGACCCGGACCGGTCTGCCTGCTGGGCTTCCGACACTGCCGTCCGAGTCGCGGGCGGCCCCGGCACCGGTCCAGGACACTATGCCCGCCGGGCGCGGCCCTTCAGCCCCGCCGCAAGGCGCATCCCGAACGAGCGATCCGTCATCCGCCACTGTGCTCGCCAACCCGGGCTGTCGGAACGCCCGTTCACCCGTCGCGTCGCACACCCCCGTATCGGAGACATGCCGCGAGGGCCGAACCCGGCCTGGCCACGCGGCGCTCTTCGAGGGGCACTTCGTCAGTCGAACCGAGGAGCCATGGCTCTACCACAACTGAACGCACACCGGCATGATCGCGCCACCCGCGCGCTGATCACACTCGCAGGGGAGTTCGACCTGACCACCGTCCCGCTCGCGCACGCCGCACTGGGCGCATGCCTGCGCGACGGCATCCGCACCATCGACGTCGATCTCACAGCGTTCACCTTCTGCGACGCCAGTGGACTCAACGCCTTCCTCGCGGCGTCAGGACTTGCCGCCGATGCCGGAACGACCCTCCAACTGCACTACTCGCCGCCGACCCTGACCCCCATCATCGACATTACCGGCACCGGCTTCCTGCTTCATGAGTTGCACACCGTTCGGCGACCGTCACCGCGCGTCCCCGCTGCCGCGGGCGGTGCCCCGTGACAGCCCGGCCCCGGGGTGAGCCGCCAGGCGGCCGGGGAGGCACGCCAACTCCCGTCCACGCGTTTCGTCTGCGCCGGCTGAACCGCTGGCAGGCCGAGACTCTGCGGGAGGACCTGGCCGATCTGTACGTGGAGTCCTCCCGCCCGCAGGCAGGCCACGCGTACCGAGGCCGGGAGGCGTTTCTGCGTCGGCTCACCAGTGACATCCGGCGGGCGCGATTCGCCCTGTTGACAGCGGAGGACAACGCCTTGGCCGGGTGTGTCTACGGATTCCCCGTACCGCGCGAGGGGACGTGGTGGAGGGGGTTCGCCGGGTTCCTTCCGCGGAGCGTCGAACAGCTCACCGCGTCCGGCCACGTCTTCGCGATCACCGAGATCGTGGTGCATCCCCATACGGAAGACCAGGACCTCGCCCGCAGGATCCAGGAACGGCTCCTTGCCGATCACCACGCCTCGCTCGGGGCGACGCTGGTCGACCGGGCCGACACTCCGGCGTGCGACGCTTTCCTGTCCTGGGGGTGGCAGGACATCGGGGCGATCCATCGGGTGCCGGAAGCCATGGTCCTCCGGCCGTCGGCCCCTGTGCTGTTGCGGGCTCTGGTCCTTCCTCTCGGCCCATACACGGCCGCCCGCCCGGACGGCCTCGCTCACGAAAACCGCACCCAGCGGCCCGACTGACGGACAGTGTGCGGAACCCACTCATCAGCGTCTTCGACGGCGCCTCTCGGGCCCGGTGACACGCCCCCCACGAGCAGCGCGGGTACGGCGAGTACGACGAGTGCGGCGAGTAGCTCAACAACCGCATCAAGTTCGTCGTCTCGTCGAAGCTGGATGACGCGCCCTGGGGCGACGGCGACCTTCCCGCGGCGCCGTGACGCGGGACTCGTTCGTCACCGTCCGGTGGTCTCGAGGAGCAGAGCGGCAACGGAGCGCGTGTTTTCGAGGATCGGCGAGACCTGAAGGTGGAGTAGGACGCCGGCGATGCTGCTTGTTCGGACATCGGCCGGCGCCCGCTTTGCGTCACCGACTACCGGCCTTCGTAATCCTTGGCGGGCGTGAAATGGCGCGGCCGGCGTGATGACGTCATTCTCCCGGTGGGGTGTCGCTGGTTCAGCCGATGGTCCACCGCTGCGTGTGCGAGTTGCGGTCGCACGTCGTGGTCCGGTACAGGCCGCCAGGGGTCTGGTAGAGGCAGAGGCGGGTCGCCGTGTTGCGCAGCATGACGGCACTTGCCGGCGCGGGCTGGATGACCTGCCACAGCTGGTTGTTGCCGCCGTTGCACCCGATGGCGTAGACGTCCCCGGCCGTGTTGCTGTCGAGGCAGTGGCCCCATGTGTAGTTCTGGAGTGTGGAGGACGTGTTGGTGGTGCCGGTCCACCGCCAGTACTGGCCGGAATAGCCGATGCCGCAGGGCTGGGACCACAAGTCGTAGTAGTAGTTCTCCTCCATGCATTGCTTGTATTCGTAGTTCGCGAACCGGTCGAGGCTGGTCGCCGCGGCCTCGGAGGTGGTGGCGGTGGCGCTCCCCGGCATTGCCACGGTCAGTGGCAGGGCGAGCAGCAGCGCCGACCCGACGAGCGAGATGGCGCGTCTGATTGCTTTCCCGACGGCGGGCATGATCGGTTCCTCTCAATTGTGGCCTGGCTTCCCTGACTTGGCACCCGGCACATGGTGGCAGGCGATCGCGGTGATCGGATCGAGACTGTCCCATCAGGTACAGGAATGCCCGCTCCCTGCGGCCTGGGCCCACACTGACTCGGGCCCGATTCTGAGGTGGCCGCGGATGAGTGGGCCGTCGACGGGTGTCCCGGAGTATCCGGGCGACGCTCGGGGGTGCCGGGCGTCGTCAACTGGTGGGAGAGCAACTGCCGTGTGGCTCGGCCGGCATGGCGGGCTGCGAGGTCAACGCAACTGTCGAGCTGGGGGTTTCGCCCACCGAGCTGGCATGATCCCCAGCCCCTGGGCGGCCGGGCACGACAACGCCCCGCGTACAGGCCTCCGTTCGGGTGGCCAGGGTCACTTCTCGACCCAAATGGGCCGACCGTGCCCTCGAACGCGCGCGGAACGCCTGGAGACTTGACGAGGAGGCTGAAGGGGTGGGCCGGCGTGAGACTGATGACGTCGTAGTGCTGGTCACTGCGCGAAGGCGCCGATGTGGCGTGTCGTCCGCGAGGCCGAAACCACTTCCGTGAATCGGCCTACCTCCAGGGGCGGGGCGCTCATTTCCGATGACACCCAGCACCTGCTGCCGCCGTGGTGGTGAGGCAGCGCCGTGCCACGCGCCCGGATGGGCTCCTGGGTCGAGGCGCGGCCGCCCGGCGGTGCCAGGCACCAGGCGTATTGACCACGAGCGTTGGTGACGGTGGGCGGTGGAGACGCGGGCCAGGGTGGCGGCGCATTGTGGGGCAAGGGGAAGCCAGCCGGAGTGGTGTGGTCGCCGACGGCCTCGTCTCGGTGGACGCGCCTTTCATGCACGATCTTTCCTCGGGACGTTCAACCTGCTCGAGGGCGCCTGACGCGAGATCAGCCGTGCTGCGCGCCACCGTCCGCCGCCAGCCGGGTGAGCCACTCGCGCAGCAAGCGCTGCTCGGCATCGCTCAGGACATCGGCGTCGTCAGGGAGGGCGGCGCGCAGCGCGCGGGCCGCCGGGGCGGGACCGGTCTCCGCGGCGGAGACCATCGGTTCGGCGTGGGTGACGGCGGCGACCATGGACTCGCGCAGGACGGTCAGCAGCGCCGGATTGCGGCGTTCTGCGGGGGTGGAGTGCCAGGTGGTGACCGCGCCCTGGCCGGTTGCCTGGATGATCTGGGCGGCCAGCTCCTCGTCGACCCGAAGCCACCCCCCAGCAGCCAGCCGGCGCACTCGCCCGTGGAGTATCTCCAGGCCGGCGCGGTGTGCTGCGTCCGATGCCCGGCCGGTGGCCCGGTTCATCACAGCGAACAGCTCTGGGTGTGAGACTCCGAACTCCACCACCAAGTCCCAACCGCGGCGCAGCTCCTCCACCGGGTCCTCCGGGGCGGGGTCGAGCTGCGCGCGTTTGTTCTCCAGGAACTGCGCATAGCCGTACTCGGCGACCGCCTCCAGCAGCCCCTCTTTGTCGCCGAAGAGGCGGTAGATCGCGGGCGGCTGCATCCCGGCCGCGGTGGCGACCGCGCGGGTGCTCACCGCGTCCGGCCCGCCGTTCTCCAGCAGCTCTACGGCCGCCACGACGATGCGACGGCGAGGGCTGGCGGTGGTGTCGCGAAGAGGCATGAATCAATGTTATCGGAATCTTGATTCCGTCGTTAGTTCCAGTGTTACCGTTGTAGTGATTCCACTGGAAACAGAATCGGGAGAACCTTCATGATCGTCGTGACCGGGGCCACCGGAAAGCTCGGCCGCCGTACCGTCGAGCGCCTCTTGGACCGCGTCTCCGCCGACGGCGTCGGCGTCAGCGTCCGAGACCCCCGCATGGCGCAGGACCTCGCCGAACGCGGCGTCCGCGTCCGGCAGGGGAGCTTCGACAACCCCGCCTCGCTCGTGCATTCCTTCGAGGGCGCCGGGCAACTACTGCTCGTCTCCCTCGATCGCACGGGCGAGGAGTGCGTCAACGGCCACCGCACCGCCATCGACGCCGCCGTGAAGGCCGGCGTCAGTCGCATCCTCTACACCAGCCAGATGGGCGCCGCCCGCGACTCCCGCTTCCAGGCATGCCGCGATCACGCCCAGACCGAGGACCTGCTGCACGCCACCGGCCTGCCTTGGACCGCGCTGCGCAACGGCTTCTACGCCTCCAGCGCCCTGCAGTTCCTGGAGTCCGCCCGCCACACCGGCGACATCACTCTCCCCGCCGATGGCCCAGTCGCCTGGACCGGCCACGATGACCTCGCCGAGGCCGCCGCGGCGATCCTCGCCGACGAAGGCCGCTTCGAGGGGCCCACCCCGCCGCTCACCGGCCCGGAGGCGCTCGACTTCGAGGCCATCGCCCAGATCGCGTCCCAGGCCGCCAGACGGTCCTTCACCCGCACGGTCGTCCCCGACGACGCCTTCCGCGAGCAGGCTCTGGCGCACGGTGCCCCGGCCTCGACCGCCGATCTAATGCTGAGCGTCTTCGCGGCGGCGCGGAATGGCGAGTTCAGCGCCGTCGACTCGACGCTGGCCGAGCTGATCGGCCGAGAGCCCGCCCCGTTCCGCACCCAGTTGGGGCGCGCCTGGGCCGAATAGAACCAATGGGGCGCGCACCCGCACATGGCGCTGGCGTCCGGGACCCGCCCTGCGGGCGCCAGGGTCTGCGTGTTCGCACCGTCGCTCGCAGAGCTCCTGTGCCTGGCACTGGCGAGCGGATTCAACCGAGACCGTAACGACGACGGTGACGCATCGACCATCGCCGAAGAACAGAAGGGAAGGTCCTGACGTCATGACCGACCGGCGCGGAGTGGTAGCCAAACGAGCGGAGAACCTGCCGCCCGGCGTCCCCTACGTGCGCGGCTGGAACCGCGCACGACAAAGCGCAGGCGCCCTTGCTGATCAACTCGTCCTGCTCGGACTGGATTCCGACTTCCCCGGTCTGGCGGCCGACGTGAATGTCTTCGGTGACGGACTGGTGCAACTCGGGACTGTGCTCGCCGAGGCGGCAGGGCGACTGGCGCTCCAGTCAGGCGATAGACGTCAGTCGGTCCTGGACCAGGGTGCGGAGGTCGGCGACGTCTTTCGGCATGTGGTGCTGGCCTGCAAAAGCGGCCCCTGCTCGGGTCTTGCTCCGTCCCCTGCCGACCCGACCCAGGAGTTTTGGATCACAAGCGCTTGAGGTAGGCCTCGAACTCTTCCGCCTCCGCCCCATAGTTCCCGAGGACGTAAGCCACGTTGATCACCCCGTCCGCCTTCCGGAAGGCATTCCAGCCATCGAAGACAGGTTGTGCACTGTCAGGTTCCGCGGCAGAGAGAAGCCCTTGTGTCGTCCGTTGCTCGTTAGGGCCGCAAGTGGGATGCAGGGCAGGTCCGTCCGTGATGACCGCCCATGGAAAATCGAGCGCCTGCAAGAATTCGATGCGGCGACCGAACGCCTTGTCTCCGCCAACATCAATCAAGGCGATATTGGCGCTGCTGGGCGGACTGCTACTGCTTTCCCACCATGCGCCCAAGGGGCTGAACTCGGTGGACCCTACTCCAGTACCGACCCCACATGGTCGGCCGCTGTCTGTCACTCACCGGTCTGGCCATGGACGATGACGCGGTCAGATCGCCGGACTCCACATCGCAGGCATCCTTCTGTGGTCCGCACGGTGATCCAAACGAAAGTCCCTAGCCGCGGGGTGCCGCGTTAACTTGCCGCGCCCTACTGTCGCCGGTCAGCGCCGGTCAGCGCCGGTCAGCGACGGTCAGCGCCGGTCAGCGCCGGTCAGCGCCGGTTGTGCCGGGAATGGCGTTGTCGATGAGGGCGATGGCGATGGCGGCGGCGGTGGGGAAGGCGTCGGCGTTGAGGACCCGGGTGCGGGCGGCGGCGCCGTCGATGAGCAACGCGAGCTGCTCGCCGAGCTGTTCAGGGTCGGCGGCGCCGGCTTCGCGGGCGGTGTCGGCGAGCCGCACGGCGACGGCTTTCTTGTAGTCGCGCGCGTACTGGGATGCGGGGTGTTCGGGATCGTGGAGTTCGACGGCGGCACCGATGTAGGGGCACAGGGGGGTGGTGGCAGGGACATCGAAGGCGGCGAGGAGTCGTTCACGGGGCGTTAGATCAGTGCGGTCGAACACGCTGGACAGAACGGAGGGGTCGAACCGGCGCAGGTACTCGGCGACGAGTTCGTCCTTGCCGCCGAAGTGCTGGTAGGCCGTGCGCTTGGACACCTCGGCCGCCGCGCAGAGCTGGTCCATGCCGGTGCGGTTGATGCCCTGCTCGCGGAACAGCTTCTGGGACGCACTGAGGATGCGCTCCCGGGCGCCCCGGCCGCGGCGGCGGCCCGTGGGGCCCTTCTCCAACTCCGTCATGCCCCCATGCTACCCCGACAGGGTAACGACCGGTGTACATAGTTTGCGTCCCAGTAGGCCGCCCCGTACGGTATGTATACAGAGCGGTGTACATACCACCGCCATCTCAGGTGCGCACGGCACCATCGACCCAAGGGAACGACTATGGGAAAGCTCGACGGCAAGGTCGCGGTCATCACCGGCGGCACCACCGGCATGGCGCTGGCCGGCGCGAAGCTCTTCGTCGACGAGGGAGCGCACGTCTTCATCACCGGCCGTCGCCAGGACGCTCTGGACGAGGCCGTGAAGCAGATCGGCCGCAACGTCACCGGCGTGCAGGGCGATGCCGCCGACCTGGACGACCTGGATCGTCTTTACGACACCGTCAAGCGGGAGAAGGGCAGTCTCGACGTGCTGTGGGCCAGCGCCGGCGGCGGCGAGCCGGCCCCGCTCGGCGAGATCACCGAGGCCCAGTTCGACACCTGGTTCGGGCTCAACGCCCGCGGCACCTTGTTCACCGTCCAGAAGGCCCTCCCGCTTTTCAACGACGGCGGCTCCATCCTCATGACCGGCTCCAACGCCTCCCTCGGCGCTTTCCCCGGCTGGAGCGTCTACGCCGGCAGCAAGGCCGTCCAGCAGGCCTGGGCACGCATCTGGCTCAACGAGCTCAAGGACCGCCGCATCCGCGTCAACGTCCTGACCCCCGGCCAGGTCGCCACCGCCAAGCAGGAAGAACTCTTCGACGAGGCCACCAAGCGCCAGTTCGAGTCCCTCATCCCCCGCGGCCAGATGGGCCGCCCCGACGAAATCGCCACCGCCGCCCTCTTCCTCGCCTCCGACGACTCCAGCTACGTCAACGGCATGGAACTCGTCGCCGACGGCGGCACCACCGCCATCTGAACCGAACACCCCACACCCAGGGCAGGACAACTCATGAGCAACATCAGCATCATCGGCACCGGAAACATGGCCCGCACCATCGGCGCGCGGGCACTAGCGGGCGGCAACACCGTCGAGATCATGGGCCGGGACCAGTCCAAGGCCGCTGACCTGGCCAAGACTCTCGGCGACGGCGCCACGACCGGAGAATGGGGCACTACCCCGGCCGGGGACATCGTCATCGTGGCCCTGTTGTACAACGGTGTCGTGCCGGCCATCACCCAGTACGGAGACGCACTCGCCGGCAAGGTCATCGTCGACATCAGCAACCCCTTCAACTCCACGTTCGACGGGCTGGCCCACCGCGAGGAAACCTCGATCGCGCAGGAAGTCGCCAAGGCGGCCCCGGCCGGCGCCAGCGTGGTGAAGGCGTTCAACACCATCTTCCGCCATGTCCTGGAGAAGGGTCGGCCCGACGTCTTCATCGCCGGCGACAACGCGCAGGCCAAGGCAGGCGTGGAGGCGTTCATCGAGAGCCTCGGGCTGCGCCCGCTGGACGTCGGCGGCCTGAAAATGGCGCACTGGCTGGAAGGAGCGGGCGTGCTCACAGTGGGCCTCGCCAACCACGGGGTGGGGAACTTGGACTTCGCCCTCAGCATCACCCAACTTCCTGCCTGAGCAAACGATTGACTGAGCCTTTTCGGAGCGGCTGCCGACCAGGGGCCCGCGTCGTACGAGTGCTGCAGGGGAGCCTTGCCCGGCAGCGGTCGGGGCAGCGCGGAAGCGGCAGCTGTCGTGCGAGGCGCTCACTGTCCGGGCCTCGGACAACGAGGCCTGGACCGTGGCGGCCCCGGTGAAGGACGGGACGCTTTGGGCTCTAGTTCTTGAGCAGGAGGAGCAGCAGGCCGGTCACTCCCACCCCGACAAGGATTGCTGCGCCCAACACGGGGTTGGCATAGGCGGCATACGTTGTGACTGCTCCCGCCGTGAGGAGAACAATGGCGGTGAGGCTAATGAGCGGAGCGTTGTTCATGGTCCTACGGGCTCGCCCAGTGCTTGGCCGGCGGGTGGGCGGGCCCGGTTCCTCCTAGCGCGGTACGAAGGTTCGCCGAACGGCGAGAGCCCCGCAGCCGCGGGGCTCACTTCACTCATCGACGTGATTAGAAGACCGCCTTAGTTTCATGATCACGTTTTACCGACCCCGGAACTGCTCTGGCGCGTCGAAGACAACGGCTGGAGTCTGCTCGGCTTCGAGTACGCAGATGGCGCGCACGCCGACTTCACACCCAACGCGTCCGACCTACCAGCGGTCATGGCCACCACGACACGGTTGGCCGATGTCCCCGCTCCGGCCCTCGAGTTGAAGAGCATGCCGAACCGGTTCCGCTCCTTCGTGGACGACCCGGCAGACCTGTCCTGGTTCGCTGGTGACAGCCTCCTCCGCACGGAGTGGAACCCGCACAACGTACTCGTGTCCGGGGAGGGAGCCCTCCTTGTGGACCGGGAATGGGCCTCCACCGGCGCCGCCTGGATCGATCCCGCGCTCTGGCTGCTTTGGCTGGTCGCGCACGGCCACACCTGCGATCATGCGGAGCGTGCGGCCGCCGCCCACCCAGCATGGGAACTCGCCCCAGCCGCAGGCCTCAATGCCTTGGCCCGCGTCCAGCGCCGCCTCTGGCACTCCATCGCGGCCGAGAGCACCGACGGATGGGCGACACCCATGCAGCGGGCGACACGCTCCTGGGAGGAGCACCGTAGGTAGGCCGCTCCCGCTTTGGTGTCGTCGACGTGCCGGGAAGAACCAGGGCGTCCCACAACGGCGCGCTGTTGGTCAGTGCTGCTCCGGACGGCTCCCTGTCGTACCGGAAGGTCGTCACCCACCGCCCGGCGTCCGGCCGGGCGAAGCCCGCTCGACCAGGGCGAGTTCCTCGTCGTAGAAGTCCAGCTGGTCGCAGGAGCGCACCTCCGGCCTGATCGACACCAGGAACCACCTCCCACGGCAACGTCGGGTGTGTCCGTCCCCGAGCGTCGATGTCTGATCGGCTCTGCACCTGCAGAAACGTGCGGGATACACGAACGCGTCGTACGCCGTAACGGTCCATTGGCACGCTTCCCCCCGTCGTTCAAGATCGGAAGGGGAGCCCCTCCATGACAGAGCCTCAGATCGGGACGGGAACAAGCCGACGCGCGTTCCTGCGCAGTGTGGGTGTGACCGGCGGTGCCGGCGCCATGTTCGCCACGATGGGAGCGCTCGGCCTCGCCCCCACCGCCGCCTACGCAGCGGAGAAGGAAGCACCGTTCCGCGCCCCCAGACGCAGCGATTTCACCCTCCAGGGCCGCAAGGGCAGGCCTGCCAAGATCGTCGTCATAGGCGGCGGCATCGCCGGTCTCACCTCCGCCTACGAACTCGGCAAGGCCGGCTACGACTGTACGGTCCTCGAAGCACGCGATCGCGTCGGAGGCCGCAACCTCACCGTCCGCGGCGGCGACCGGCTGACCGACATCAACGGTGTCAGCCAGACCGCGGGGTTCAGCAAGGGCCAGTACATGAACGCCGGCCCCGCACGCCTCGCCCAGTGGATGGTCACCCTCGACTACTGCCGTGAGCTCGGCGTGCCCATCGAGGTCTTCACCAACACCAATGCCGGCGCGCTCATCTACAACGAGAGCACCGGTATGAAGGCGCCGGTCCAGTACCGCACCGCCAAGGCCGACGTCTACGGCTACGTCTCCGAGTTGCTGTCCAAGGCCACCAACTCCGGTGCCCTGGATGCCGAGTTGACGGCGGACGACAAGGAACGGCTGCTCACCTTCCTCAAGAGCTACGGCTCGCTCGGCTCCGACTACACGTACACGGGGACCGAACACCGCGGCTTCAGCGTCGACCCGGGCGCCGCCGGCACCCCCGGCGAGGAACTCGGCAACGTACCCTCCCTCTCCGACGTGTTCGCCTCGAACGTGGGCCGCTACTTCTCCTTCGAGTTCGGCTACGACCAGGCGATGCTGATGTTCCAGCCCGTCGGCGGCATGGACCGGATACCGATGGCGTTCGCCCGCGCCATAGGCGAGGAGAAGATCCGCACCGGCGCACCCGTCACCGACATCAAGAACACCTCCGACGGCGTGCAGGTCACCTACACCCACAACGGCCGTACCCGCACCATCACGGCCGACTACTGCATCGCCACCCTCGCCCCCCACATCCTGGCCAAGACCCCGCACAACCTCGGCACCGCCGTGCAGACCGCTCTGCAGGCGGTGAAGCCGTCCTACGCCTCCAAGATCGGCCTCGAGTACAAGAGCCGCTGGTGGGAAAGGGATTTCAGAATCTTCGGCGGCATCACCGAGACCGACCTGGACCTCGATCACATCTGGTATCCGTCCTACGGCCACCTGGGCGAACGCGGCCTGATCATCGGCTACTACAACACCGGCGCCCACTCCGACGTGTACTCGGCCCTCACCCCGGCCCAGCGCCTGGAACGCGCCCTGGACCAGGGCGTCAAGATCCACGGCGGCAAGTACCGCAGCGAACTCGCCGCGTCCTACTCCCACCAGTGGAAACTCGTCCCCCACCTCGAAGGCGCCTGGCACTCCATGCCCGGCGGCCCCGACGCACCGGCGTACGCACCGCTCAACACGGCCCAGGGGCACGTGTACTTCGCCGGTGACTACCTCAGCTATCTGGACGCCTGGCAGCACGGCGCGATCTCCTCTGCCCGCAAGGTCGTCACCGAGCTGCATCAGCGCGTGCTCGCCTCGTGATACACCGTCGCGGCCCGTTTTGTGCGCGGAGGGAATGTAAGACGTGCGGCGCTGGCTCACATCCGGTGGTGATTGAACGTCACGGCGGCGACGGATAGGCCATCGATCACGAATCCGCGGGTCCGTGCACCACAGCGGTCGTTCCCTGGGGCCGACGGATCGGCCGGCGTCTGTCGATGAGGGCCCGGTGCGACAAGGGGTCGGGCTGACCCGGTAGCCGTCCCGGGCCAGCGCGGCTGTGACCTTCGCCAGCGTCCCGTGCCAGCCATAGGAGCCGGTGTACTCATCCAGCATGCCCTCGAACGCGCGCTGGGCCCGCTGAACCTGTCCCTCGTCGGTCCGGTCAACGCCTTCGGCGAAGGAGCTGAAGACCTGCTTGAGAGCTCCACTCGAGCGAGTCTGCGCAGCCTCCACCGGAGAGAAGCCCTCTGTCCTGCATGCTCGCAGGGGACTCAGCTCGATGATGGAGCTGAGCTCCCAGAAGAGCTGGCGCGTCAGGGCGCTGACTATCCGACAGCTGTATCCGGGCCAGGTTAAGAGCCTGGGTGCCCGGGACACCCGGACCGCCGCCGGAACCGTTCTCCGGGCAGACGTCCGAAGTGACGGTCGGTGTGGTGTCGTAGCTGATGCCCCACGATGCCGCGTCGCTGACCCCGCCGTTCGCGCTCTTGCTGGTCACCCGGAGATGCTCGCCGTAGATACGTCCAGCGTGAGCTTCGTCCGTGCCGTGCCGTGCCGTCCGCTCCGGCCGCGACCTCGACGGTCCTGTCGCCGCCTTGAGCCCTCACGGTCTGCACGGCGTAGCCTGCTGGCCCGACAAAAGAATCCGGGCCGCCTGTGGAGCCTCCGCGCACGTCACAGCCCCCGCTGCCACCGCTTCCTCCGTTCCCACCTTCGGGGCCAGGAGAGGACGGCCGTCGCTCGGCTCTGGGGCGGTGGCTGCGCACCGTCCGACGCCGCCGCAACTGACTCCCAGGGGCTGTGTCGTCCGGCGTCGCATCCCCAGTCGAACTCCGCAACCCGTCCGGAGCCGAGCGGTCGATAAGTCCTTCCCGGCTGAGACGACTCGCGAATCATGACCTGAAGTCCGGTTCCTGGCGGCTTGTCACAAGCCGCCAGGCCTTCGCTACCGTCGGCTCACTGGCGAAGTCCCCTGGTCCCATGGGGGCGGAGGACACCTGGACGTACTCCAGCAGCTGCAGCAGCGCCTCCAACTCGCCGGCGCGCAGCGGCACGTCGACGACCGGGTCCTTGCCCGGCGGCGTCAGAACATTGAGGACACGCCGCGCGTACGCTTTGTCGCGAGCGGTGGAGAACCGTACTCCCGTCGCGTACTCGAACGATGTGCGGGCAGGCAGGTAGGCGGAAAGCCTTTGTAGAAGGGCGGGGAAGTCTCTGCCCTCGGCGCGGTAGTACGGACGTTCCCTGCTGCCGGCCTTCTCTGGGTTGAGGCGGTAGGTGTCGAGGAAGGCCGCCACCCGCTCCGGCTCCGGCAGCAGGCCGGTGCCCATCCAGTGAGCGTCCTCATCAGGGGTCTCCGGGTCATCCGAGCCCAGCCGCCAGCCGGACGTTCCCGACCAATGCAGATCGACGCCGCCCTGGTCGTCCAGTTGCTGCCCGAAATGCTTGGAGTAGTACAACGTGCCTTCGACGTCCGGGAAGACGTGGCCCTCCTCGGTGTACGGGCCGCAGCTGTACACGCGTCTGATGGCCACGTTCCTCGCCATCAGATGCTCAGCCACCGCGATCAGGTAGTGCTCGACGTGGAAAGCGAGGGTCTTCGACATCTGTTCGTCGGCCACGGCAGCCCCTTCTGCCCGGATCACCGGGATCCGCACCCAGGATCAGTTGTCTGCTGCCGAGCGTAGGAGCTCGCGCCGCCTGGACGTCAGCCTCGTGCAGATAGGGCCGGTAAATCCCCAACCAGCGAACGGAGTTGCACTGGACGAAGATGAGATGGGTCCGCAGCCCTCGAATCAACGGCCCAGTACGCCTAGCCGGCGTGCTCGTCGATCCAGGCTTGGGGGACGAGGGCCTCGCCGTTGCGCCAGTTGTGTCGGACGCAGTCTTGGTACCACTGGTCGGGCAGGTTGGCGTGGTCGCTGACGATGAGCTGGAAGTTGGGGGCGAGGTCGTTGGTGAAGCGGTACATCAGCTCGAACATGCCGCGGACGGTGTTGCGGTCGGCGTCGGAGCGGATGAGGTCGGGGTTGCCGCTGTCTTTGGCGACTTCGGAGGGGTAGAAGGGCTGGGTGACCTGGTTCAGGAGGAGCAGGCGGGGCACGGGTCGCTGGTGGAGGGTGAAGTAGCGGTGCAGGGCCAGGTGGGCGACGAGGTGGTAGCCGACCCAGTTCTCGCCGCTGCCGATACGCAGCAGGGGGACAATGCCGTCGTCGGAGTCGGCGAGGACGGTCAGTTTCCGTACGTCGAGGCGGATGCTGCGCTGGCTGTGCTCGAGCTTGAGTGCCTGTGCGTAGGCGGTCATGTCGGCGCTGATGTAGCTCAGGGCGTGATCGAACCTGTCCTGCACCGCCTCCGTGTCGAGTTCGACCTCGAGGTCGTCGACCTGAGCCTGCGCGAACGCCGCGGCTGCTCGCAGCTGCAGGAGGCTGCCTTCGTAGCTATCCCCGGTGTCTGGGAGTTGGCTGAGGTGGGCATCGATCCGGCCGCGCAGGAAGGCCTGTTCCTCGGCCTGGGAGCGGAAGCGGTTCCGGCCGGTTTCCAGTTCGGCCAGTGAGTTGAGAGCTCCTTCTACGCCGCGGAGTTCTTCGCGGGCGGTGTCGGCCTGGTCGGCGAGATCCCGCAGGGTCTGCTCGCGCCGAGGCCGAACGGTGCGCACGGAGGTCAGCTGTCCGCGAAGAGCGTTGAGGGTCTGCTGCATGTCTTCGACCGTGTGATCGGGCTGTGCCAGTTCCGATCCGCACAACGGGCATGCTGTGTCTTCTGCCCGCGGGCTGGTGCCGTCGGGGATCAGGTCAACGGCGTGCAGGCGGGAGATGCCGCGCTGTACCACCTGAGTGTAACTGTCTTCCACGGCTTCCTGTCGTACGAGGAACTGCCGCTGTTCGATGATCTCGCTCAGTTGGGCCCGCAGTTGGGTGCGGCGCTCCTGCAGTGCTGAGGTGCGCTCATTGTGGGAGGGCTTCTCGCCGGCGGCAGGCCGTGGGAAGCGGACCGCTTCGCGCAGGGCGTCGAGGAGCGCCTCGCGGCTGTCGAACTCGTCGCCGGCTGGTATCAGTCCTGCGGTGCGTGCTTGGGCCAGCAGCAGGTGCAGGTGGGCATCTATGTCGCCGTCGGCGGTCTCGGCCAGCTTCAGGTCCAGCTGTCGGCGTCGCAGCAGCCGCCGAGCGGCCGTCAGGTCGTGCTGCTGTTGCGCCTGGTCCGGGACTGTCCAATCAACGGTGTAACTGGGGTTGTTGAGGGTCGGCTGCGTGCTGCCCTGAGTCGGCCGTCGAAGGTGATGGCGAAGGCGTTGAGAGCGGTTTTCCAGCGGCTGGTCCCGCGGGCTTGTCTTGTCCCTTGCCCGTGGGGTCGAGCGACATGATCGCCATGTAGACGCATTTCAGCGCGGCCTGCTCGTTGGGGAAGTGGCCGCGAGCTTTGATGGCCCGGCGGATGCGGGCGTTGACGGACTCGATGGCGTTGGTCGTGCAGACGATCCTGCGGATCTCGCTGTCGAACCGAAGGAACGGGGTGAACTCCTCCCAGGCGTTCTCCCAGAGCCTGACGATCGCCGGGTACTTCTTGCCCCAGGTGTCTGCGAACGCGGCGAACCGCTCCAGCGCGGCGTCTTCGGTGGCTGCCGTATAGATGGGCTTGAGGGCTTTGGCGATCTTGTCCCAGTCCTGACGGGCCGCATAGCGGAAGGAGTTGCGTAGGAGGTGAACCACGCAGGTCTTCACGATCGTGGCCGGTCAGAGGGTCTCGACGGCGTCGGGCGGGCCGTGCGGCCGTCGCTGACGAGCATCAGCACGTCGCTGACGCCGCGGTTCTTGATCTCGGTCAGGATGTGCAGCCGGTGCTTGGCGCCCTTGCTGCCGTCACCGGCTCACAGGCCGAGGATCTCTCGGCGGCCCTCCGGTGTGACGGCCGGGGCCACATAGATCGGTCGGTTGGCGACCGCACCGTCGCGGATCTTCACGTGGATGGCATTGATGAAGATGACTGGGTAGATCGGGTCGAGGGGGCGGTTTTGCCATTCGGCCATGCCCTCGAGGACCTTGTCGGTGATGGTCGAGATCGTCTGGCGGGAGACGTCGGTGCCATAGACCTCGGCGAGGTGGGCCTGCACCTCGCCGGTCGTCAGGCCCTTCGCGGCGAGTGAGATGACCGTCTCGTCGACGTCGGTCAGACGTCGCTGTCGCTTCTTCACGATCTTCGGTTCGAAGGTTCCGTCGCGGTCGCGAGGCACGGCATTCTTGACGGGGCTGACCTCGGGCAGCATCGTTTTGGAGTGTGTTCCGTTACGGGAGTTGCTGTCGTTCTTGCCTGCCGGATCATGCCGGTCATGGCCATGGTGATCGGTGACCTCGCTCTCCAGTGCCGACTCCAGGAGCCGTTTGGTGAGCTGCTGCAGCAGACCTGCCTCGCCGGTCAGCTGCAGTCCTTCGGCCTGGGCACGGCCCACCAACTCCTCGATCAGCTGGTCATCCACGGCTTTCGCCGACTGCGGAGCTGGCTCTGAACTCGCTTCCGCAGAATGGTCGTTACTGGTCATCGGTGCATCTTCCATGATCGGGAGTTGCACCGTTCTTTCTTCAGTCCCCCAGGGGGCGCGGGCGGGTCCGACGTCATTGCCTGGCGGCGCTGTGGGTGGTGCGGCCCTACGGGACCTGGTCTGCCAGGGGTTGGCTCAGGCCGGGTCTTGCGCGGTTGGCTCGTCCTGGATGGCGGGTTCGGTTTTCCGCGGTGTTGAAGACGGACGAGCCCTGCTTGGTGCGCTGGGCCTGGTTCTTGGCGACGAGTGCTTCGAGTGTGGTGCGTGCGACGGTGGTCTTGATTGTGCGTTCGGGATGCTGCTGTCCCAGGGCGGTGGTGTTCTCCGCTGCCGAGCGGGATTCGCTCTGGCCCGCCAGGTGTTCGCGCACGAGGCCGACGAGTTTTGGCGCCGCGGACGAGGCGGTCGGCGTCGTGGCGGCGGTCTTCTTGCCGGTCCGCTTCCGGGCCGGGGCGGCGGGGGATTCGTGGCGGTGTCGTTAGGCGGCGTTGTTGTTGCTGGTGTCGTCGTTGTCGTTGTCGTTGTCGTTGTCGTTGTCGCCGTTGTTGTGGTCGGCGTCGTGGTGGGTGTGGGTGTATTGGGTGTGGACTTCGGTGTAGACGGTGGTGCCGCGGGTGGGGGTGAGGTCGAGGTGGGTGATGAGGGAGGGGTTGATGATGCTGGGGAGGATGTGTTGGAGGAGGGTGCTGGTGCGTTGCATGAGGTCGTTGTAGTCGGTGAGGGCGTGGGACATGGATTGGATGCCGGCGAAGGCGCCGGTGAGGACGTCGGCGGTGGCGTGGGTGTCGACGTGGGGGAGGAGTTCGCCTTGGGTGCGGGCGGCGTCGAGGAGTTGTTGGGCGAGGTGGGACCAGGTGTGGAAGGGGCCGGTGCGGTCGAGGCCGTGGGAGGTTTGGTCCATGGTGAGGCGGACGCCGGCGCGGACCATGGGGTCGGTGGTCAGGCGGTGGGCGTGGAGCATGACGACGTCGACGAGTTCTTGGGTTTTGCTGGTGCGTGGGGGGAGGGTGATGCCTTGGTCCTGGGCGTGCAGGACGCCCTGGGCGAGGTCTTCCTTGGACTGGAAGTGGAAGTAGAGGGCGCCTTTGGTGACGCCGGCGGCCTTGAGGACCTCGCTGATGGTGGCGGACTGGTAGCCGCGGGTTTCGAAGACTTCGGCGGCGGCGGTGAGGATTTTGCGGCGGGTGCGGATCGCACGGTCCTGCATGGGCATGGGGTGACTCCGTCCGGTGCGCCGCGGGTGTCGGGGCCGGCCGGTGCGGGCCGGTGGGGGCGGTCGGTTCTGGCGGGGTAAGAAAAAACCGTCCAGTTTGTATATTACATGGGGTGGTGGGGAGGGGAAGCGGGCGGCGGGTGCGGGCCTTGTGGGGGTGGGGGGCGGGTTGCCGTGTCCGGGGGCCGGGGGCCGGGGGCCGGGGGCCGGGGGCGGGGTGGTCGTGGTGCGGGTGCAGGTGGTGCCGTGCGGGTGCAGGTGGTGCCGTGCGGGTGCGGGTGGTGCCGTGCGGGTGCGGGTGCGGGCGGTGCGGTGTCCGGGTGTGGGTTCGGTGGGTCAGGGTGTCGGTGGCCCGGGTCGGGTGTGGTCCGGGGGTCCGGGTGCGGGGTGTTGTCGGCGGGCCGGTGCGGGGTGATGGGTGTCCGGGTGCCGGGGTGGTCTGTCGTGTGGGTCGGGTATGCCGTGGTGGCGGCCGGGTCGGGGCTGGGTCCGGGGTTGGGGGTGTGGGGTGGTGCGGGTGGGTCGGTCGTGTGGGGGTGGGGTGCTGTGTCGGGCGGGACTGGGCCGGGGTGTTCTCGGGTGGCGGCTGGGCCGGGTGGTCGGGTGGTGGCCGGGTGGGGGTTTGCCGTGGTTGTGCTGTGCGGCGGGTGGGGGGTGTGTCGCGTGCCGGTGTGGTCTGGTGTGGTCCGGGTGTCGGTTGGGTCTTTGGTCCGTCCGGTGTGGTGTGGTGGCGGCCGGTCGGGGTGGGGCGTGCGGTCGTTGTTTTCTTGGGCCGGGGGCGGGTGTGTGGCGTGTGGGTGCGGTCCGGCCTGTGGCGCGGACGGGGGTGGTCCGCGCGTCGGCATGTTCGGGTCTGTCTCGTGTATCGGTGCGTTGGGGCGCGTCCCGTTTCGTGCGCCGGTGTGGTTCGGCGTGTTCCGCGGGCCGGTGTGGTTCCGGGCCTGTACGCCGGTCCGGTCTGTACGCCGGTCCGGTCTGGCGGGCCTGGTGGGGGGCGGGGGTGTCGGCCGGTGCCTGTGTGGTGGGGGCGGGGCGGGTGGGTGCCCCTGTGGGGGTTAGGTGAAGGCGGTGAGGTGGTCGGTGGCCCAGGTGGTGTAGGGGCGGGCGGGGTGGCCGGTGGTGTCGGGGATGGTGGTGCGGACGTGTGCTTTGGCTCCGGCTTGTTGGCGGCGGGCGCTGTGCAGGAGGGCGTCGACGACGGGTTCGGGGTGGTGTCGGCGCCAGGCGGTGCGGGCGGCGTTTTCGCCCCATTCCTGGCAGTGCAGCCGGTGGCCGAGGAGGTGGGCGAGGTGGGCGGTCTGCTGGATGGCGGTCAGGGCGGCGGGTCCGGTGATTTCGTAGGCGTGTCCGGCGTGTTCGGGTTCGGTGAGGGCGTGGACGGCGATCTCGGCGACGTCGCGGGGGTCGACGCAGGCGACGGGGGAGGAGCGGTGCAGGGCGCGGACGGTGCGTTCGGTTCGTATGGTGTGGGCCCAGGTCAGGGTGTTGGACATGAAGGCGCGGGGGCGTAGCAGGGTCCAGGCCGGCCCGGCGGTGCGCACGATGTCCTCGCAGGCGCGTTGGCGGCGGGTGATGGCGTCGTCGGCGCCGGGGTCCAGGACGGCCGCGGCGGAGAGTTTCACGACCCGTTCGACGTGGGCGTGGTGGGCGGCGCGCAGGAAGCGTTCGTCCCATCCGGCGGCGAGGGGGCTGGTGACCAGGAAGGCGGTCGTCACTCCCCGCACGGCCCGGGCCAGTGAGTCCTCGTCGGTGAAGTCGCCGCCCACCACCTGCATGCCGGGGCGGGTTTCGCCGTAGGCGGCGGGCCGTCGGGTCATCACCCGCAGCGCGTGTTCGGGCGGGAGGCGGCGTACCACCTCGCGTCCCACCGTCCCCGATGCCCCGGTCACCAGGATCACTCTGTCCCGTCCCCCTCGTCCGCTCGACTCGTGCGCTTTCGTCGGTGACCTGCCCGTCCGCCGCCCCGGCCCGCCGGCGGGGGGGGGGGGGGGGACGGGGGGGGGACGCGCGAACCCACACGAAGTCTGAGGGGTGGTGGGGGGGCGGCGGGGCTTCCCTGGGGCAT
>NZ_JBHVGU010000014.1:194751-228009 GCF_042800575.1 Streptomyces sp. NPDC057616 | reverse complement strand
CTCGACACCGTGCTCGACCCGCTGGAGGCGGTCACCCACGCGCGCGGAGGCCCCCTGCCCGCCGGCGGACCGGACGCCGTCACCGCGCGCGTGCACGCCGCCGTCGGGGACGTCCTGCCGCAGGACGGCGACCCCGACGCGCTGCGCGTCCTCGTGCACGCCCTCGCTCAGGGCGCGGCCGACCCGGCCGATCCGCTCTGCGCCGCCCATCTGCACTGCCCGCCGCTGGCCGTGGCCGCCGCGGCCGACCTGGCCGCGAGCGTCCTCAACCCGTCCCTGGACTCCTGGGACCAGGCGCCGGCCGCCTCCGCCCTGGAAGCCCTGGTGACCCGCGCGCTGGCCCGGGAGGCCGGTGCCTCCGACGCCGTCGTGACCACCGGCGGCACCGAGTCCAACCACCTCGCGCTGCTGCTGGCCCGTGAGCGGCACGGCGCCGGCATCCGCCTGGTCTGCGGCGCGAACGCCCATCACTCGCTGCCCCGCGCCGCCTGGCTCCTCGGGCTGCCGGACCCGGTGACCGTCCCCGCCCCCGCCGGCACCCTCGACCCCGCCGCCCTCGACGAGGCCCTGACCACCCTGCCCGGCCCCCACCTCGTCGCGGCCACCGCCGGTACCACCGACGCGGGCCTCATCGACCCGCTCCCCGAGATCGCCGCGCTGTGCACCGCCCACCGCGCCCGGCTGCACATCGACGCCTCCTACAGCGGCC
Organism: Streptomyces sp. NPDC057616; assembly: GCF_042800575.1. NCBI lineage: Bacteria > Bacillati > Actinomycetota > Actinomycetes > Kitasatosporales > Streptomycetaceae > Streptomyces > Streptomyces sp. NPDC057616. Next base: position 227,300 of record NZ_JBHVGU010000014.1, on the reverse strand, counting down.
CTCTGCTGTTCAGCGACCGCCACCGCGAGCAGCTCGCCGGTCTGGAGCGCGCCCACAGCATCACCCTCGACCTGCACAAACTCGGCTGGCAGCCGGTCGCCGCGGGGCTCCTCGCGGTCCGCCACCCCCGCGACCTGGACGTCCTGCGGCACGACGCCGACTACCTGAACGCCGACGACGACACCGCGGCCGGTCTCCCCGACCTCCTCGGCCGCTCCCTGCGCACCACCCGGCGCCCCGACATCCTCAAGATCGCGGTCACGCTGAAGAGCCTCGGCCGCAGCGGCCTGGGCGCCCTCGTCGACCAGGTCTGCGGCCACGCACGTGAGTTCGCCGGCCTCGTCCGGCGCCATCCGGCCTTCGAACTCCACGACCGGCCCACCATCAGCACGGTCCTGTTCCGGCCCGCGCACGCCACCGACGACACCGTGGCCGCCGTCCGCCGAAGCCTCCTGCACCGGGGCCGCGCCGTCCTCGGCCGGGCCCGCCTCGACGGCCGGCTCTGGCTCAAGGCCACCCTGCTCAACCCCGACACCCGCCCCGCGGACCTGGCCGCGCTCCTCGCCCTCGTCGAGGAGGCCGCCGGGAAGGCCGCCGAAGAGGCCGAGAAGGCCGCGGCGGCCGCCGAAGAAGACGACGCACTCGTGGAAGGACCCACCCCCCGATGAGCACGACCCCCCGCCCCCACCCCCCTCACCACGAGCCCGACGCGCCCCGCGACCTGGTCGGCATCGGCATCGGCCCGTTCAACCTCTCCCTCGCGGCCCTGGCCCAGCCACTCGCCGCGATCGACGCCGTCTTCTACGACCAGCGCCCCTCCTTCGCCTGGCACCCGGGCCTGCTCATCGAGGGCTCCCGCGTCCAAGTCCCGTTCCTGGCCGACCTGGTGACGCTCGCCGACCCCGCCAGCGAATGGACCTTCCTCAACCATCTCAAGGCCCGCGACCGGCTCTTCCCCTTCTACTTCGCCGAGCGCTTCCACGTGCAGCGCGCCGAGTACGACGCCTACTGCCGCTGGGTCGCGGACAGCCTCCCCGGGCTCCACTTCGGCCACCAGGTCGACGCCGTCCGCTGGAACCCCGAACGGGACCTGTTCGAGGTCGACTTCACCCAGCTCGACGCCGACGGGGAGGCCGAGGCGCTCGGCCGCACGTACACCAGGAACATCGTCCTCGGCATCGGCACCGAGCCCTACGTCCCCGACCCCCTCAGGCCGCTCGCCGAGGCGCCGAGCGTGCCCGTCGTGCACGCGGCCGACTACCTCGCCCACCGCGAGGCCCTGATCGGCGCCGAGCACGTCACCGTCATCGGCTCGGGGCAGTCGGGTGCGGAGATCTTCCTCGACCTGCTCCGCGCCCGCCCCGCCGCCCGCGAGAAGCTCCACTGGCTGGGCCGCACCGAGGCGTTCGCGCCCATGGAGTACTCCAAGCTGGGTCTGGAGCACTTCACGCCCGACTACACCCGCTACTTCCACGCCCTGCCCGAAGGCGTCCGCGACCGGCTCGTCGCCGGGCAGTGGCAGCTGCACAAGGGCATCGGCGCCGACACCGTCGCCGCCATCCACGACGAGCTCTACCGCCGCACCCTGCACGGCGGCTGGCCGGACGTCGTCCTCACGCCCGGCGTCCGGGTGCGCACCGCGGGCCGTATCGCCACCACCAAGGTCGAACTCCACCTGGAACACCTGCAGCAGGACACCCGCAGCCGGCTGACCACCGACGCCGTCGTCCTCGCCACCGGCTACCGCGAGCGCCCGCTCGACCGCCTCCTGGCCGGCCTCGACCCCTATCTGCGCCGCGACAAGCGCGAACGCCCGCGCGTGGACGAGCAGTTCCGCCTCGCCCTGGACCCCTCCGTCACCGGCTCCGGCTGCCACATCTACGTCCAGAACGCCGAACGGCACAGCCACGGCGTCGGCGCTCCCGACCTCGGCCTCGCCGCCTGGCGCAGTGCCACCATCCTCAACTCCCTTACGGGGAAAAAGACTTACCGTCTCCCGTCCCGAACGGCCTTCACCACCTTCGGACTCGACCAGTCCCAGCAGCCGCCGCGGATCCCGCAGGCACGGCAGGCCCAGGTGCTCACCCCGCTCGCCGACGGAAGGTGACAGAGTGGGTCGTATGACCCTCCCTGCAGCGGACGCCCCCCACCCCGCCGTCCCGTACGGCACCCCCGACGCGCCCCGCATCGCCGTCCGAGGCGAGGCGCGTCTGGAGGTCGACCCCGAGATCGCCCGCATCGGCATCACCGTCGCCTCCCGCGGCAGGGACCGCCGCGCCGCCCTCGACGACCTCACCCGGCGCAACGCCGCCGCCCTGGACCTGGTCAAGACCTACGGGGAGGCGGTGGAGCGCCTGGAGACCGGTGCCTTCTCCATCAGCCCGGAGCTCAGGGAGAAGGGCCGCGGCGAGCGGGTCCACGCCTACCACGGCCGGGTCCACCTCACCGCCGAGCTGACCGACTTCACCGCCCTCGGCGAGCTCACCACCCGCCTGGCCGATCTGGAGCTGACGCGGGTGGACGGCCCCTGGTGGGCGCTGCGCCCCGACTCGCCGGCCCACCGCCAGGCCCGGCAGCAGGCGGTGAAGGAGGCGGTCCAGCGCGCCCGGGAGTACGCGGAGGCGCTCGGCACCTCGCTGGCGGCCCTGGTGGAGCTGGCCGACATCGGCGCCGAGGACGCCCAGCCCTACCCCCAGCCCTCCGGCCGTATGCGCTCCATGGCGTACGGCGGGGCCGAGGACGCCGCGCCCGCGCTCGACCTCGAACCGCAGCGCCAGAAGGTGCATGCCGCGGTCAATGCCCGGTTCACCATGAATCCGCCGCGCATCTGATTGAGGAAATGGCCTGACCGGGGAAATGCTCATCAGAGCACCCCGCCGCACAATTCAATACTTGTCAACACCACTTCACTCAAAGGTTGTTGAGTGGTCATGCCCGGCCAATTCTCTACCCGCCGGTAAGGCCTAGGCTCGAATCATGCGCCGAGCAAAGATCGTTTGTACTCTGGGGCCCGCCACCGACTCGTACGACCAGATCAAAGCCCTGGTCGACGCGGGAATGGACGTGGCCCGGTTCAATCTCAGCCACGGCGGTCACGCCGAGCACGAGGAGCGCTACCGTCGGGTACGGAAGGCCGCCGACGAGACCGGCCGCAGCGTGGGGCTCCTCGCGGATCTTCAGGGCCCGAAGATCCGGCTCGGCAGTTTCACGGAAGGCCCCGTACTCCTTGAACGCGGAGACACCTTCACCATCACGGTCGAAGAGGGCGCGGAGGGCAACGGGCACACCTGCGGCACCACGTACCCCGGCCTCGCCGACGACGTCACGCCCGGTGAGCGCATCCTGGTCGACGACGGCAAGGTCTGCCTGGAGGTCACCTCCGTGGACGGACCCCATGTCCGCACCACCGTCGTCGAGGGCGGCATGGTCTCCGACCACAAGGGCCTCAACCTCCCCGGTGTCGCGGTCTCCGTGCCCGCACTCTCCGCGAAGGACGAGGCCGACCTGCGCTGGGCGCTGCGCACCGGCTTCGACGTCATCGCGCTCTCCTTCGTGCGCAGCGGCCACGACATCGAGGACGTCCACCGCATCATGGCCGAGGAGGGCCGCCGCCTCCCCGTCATCGCCAAGGTGGAGAAGCCGCAGGCGGTCGAGGCGATCGACGACATCGTCGCCGCCTTCGACGGGATCATGGTCGCCCGCGGGGACCTGGGCGTGGAGATGCCGCTGGAGCAGGTCCCGATCGTCCAGAAGCGCGCGATCAAGCTGGCGAAGCGCAACGCCAAGCCGGTGATCGTGGCGACCCAGATGCTCGACTCGATGGTCGACAACGCCCGGCCGACGCGCGCCGAGGCGAGCGACGTGGCCAACGCCGTCATCGACGGCACGGACGCCGTGATGCTCTCCGGCGAGACGAGCGTCGGCAAGTACCCCGTCGAGACGGTCCGGACGATGGCGAAGATCGTCGAGGCGGCGGAGGAGGACCTGCTCGCCAAGGGCCTGCCGCCGCTGACCGAACGGAACAAGCCGCGTACGCAAGGGGGAGCGGTGGCCCGTGCGGCGGCGGAGATGGGCGACTTCCTCGGGGCGCGGTTCCTGGTCGCGTTCACGCAGTCGGGCGACACCGCCCGCCGGCTGTCCCGCTACCGCTCGCCGATCCCGCTGCTCGCCTTCACACCGGAGGCGGCCACGCGCTCCCAACTCAGCCTGACCTGGGGCGCGGAGACGTTCCTCGGTCCGCACGTGGGCTCCACGGACGCGATGGTCGAGCAGGTCGACGACCTGCTGCTGAAGTACGGCCGCTGCGAGAAGGGCGACATCGTGGTGATCACCGCGGGTTCACCGCCCGGGGTGTCCGGCTCGACGAACATGGTCCGCGTGCATCACGTCGGCGAGGACGACAGTCCGAAATAGCCGACCATTGGTGCGACCTTGGAATCGAAGCAAAAGTGCCCCGGGTCGGACTCGAACCGACACTGTACGGGTTTTGAATCCGTTGCCTGCTGCCAATTGGGCTACCGGGGCTCGCAGAATCAAAGGTTTCCCCCGACCCTCCGCGCACCTACCTTACCGCAGCTGGGTAGGCTCTTGTCAGCAGCACCCCTGCCCTGCAACAAGGAGCTCCAGTGACCGCCCCCGAGTCGCCCCAGCCCGTGGACACGCCCGACGAGGACAAGTCGCACGTGCCTCCGATGACGACCCGTGTCGTCATCGCGGAGGACGAGGCCCTGATTCGGCTCGACCTCAAAGAGATGCTCGAGGAAGAGGGTTATTCCGTCGTCGGCGAGGCCGGTGACGGCGAGCAGGCCATCGAGCTCGCCCGTGAGCACCAGCCGGACCTCGTCATCCTCGACGTCAAGATGCCCAAGCTGGACGGCATCTCGGCGGCCGAGAAGATCGCCGAGGAGAGTATCGCCCCGGTGCTGATGCTCACCGCCTTCTCCCAGCGCGACCTCGTCGAGCGCGCCCGGGACGCCGGCGCGATGGCGTACCTCGTGAAGCCGTTCAGCAAGTCCGACGTCGTACCGGCGATCGAGATGGCCGTCTCCCGCTTCACCGAGCTGAAGGAGCTGGAGAAGGAGGTCGCCGACCTGACGCTGCGTCTGGAGACCCGCAAGCTGGTCGACCGCGCGAAGTCGATCCTCCAGACCGAGTACGGCCTGAGCGAGCCGGCCGCCTTCCGCTGGATCCAGAAGACCTCCATGGACCGCCGCATGTCGATGCAGCAGGTCGCCGAGGCGGTCATCCAGGACGCCGACGAGAAGAAGGCGGCCAAGGGCTGACCCCGCGCACACGCCACGAGGCCCGCGTCCCCCGGTCGTCCGGGGAGCGCGGGCCTCGTCGTGCCGGCCGGGAGGCGCTCAGTCCTCGCCGAGGTACGCCTTGCGCACCGACTCGTCGCGCAGCAGGTCCTGTCCGGTGCCGGACAGGACGATGTTGCCGACCTCCATCACATGGCCGTGGTCGGCCAGCGACAGCGCCGCCTGGGCGTTCTGCTCGACCAGCAGAATGGTCGTCCCCTGCGACTTGAGCTCGGCGATCGTCGACATGATCTTCTGCATCATGATCGGCGACAGGCCCATGGAGGGCTCGTCGAGCATCAGCAGTTTGGGCTGCGACATCAGGGCGCGGCCCATGGCGAGCATCTGCTGCTCACCGCCGGACAGGGTGCCCGCGGCCTGCCTGCGCCGCTCTCCCAGGATCGGGAAGAGGTCGTAGGCGCGCTGGATGTCCTTCTCGACGCCTGCCTTGTCGTTGCGCAGGAAGGCACCCAGCCGCAGGTTGTCCTCGATGGTCATCCTGGGGAAGATGTGCCGCCCCTCGGGGGAGTGGGCGAGCCCCAGGGAGACGATCTGGTGGGCCGGGGTCTTCTTGAGCGACTTGCCGTTGAACTTGATCTGGCCGCCGACCGCCTTGAGCAGACCCGACAGGGTGCGCAGCGTGGTGGTCTTGCCGGCGCCGTTGGTCCCGATGAGGGTGACGACCTCGCCCGCCTCCACCTTGAACGAGATGCCCTTGACGGCCTCGATCTTGCCGTAGGCGACGCGGAGGTCCTCGACCTCGAGCAGTGCGGTCATCGGTCGGTCTCCTTGCCGGGCGCGGCGTCCGTCGGGGTGTCGGCCTGGGCCTCGGCGGGTTCGACCCGGGCGGTCTCCCCGTCGCCGGGGGAGTCCTCGAAGGGCTCCCCGAGGTAGGCGGCGATGACGCGCTCGTCGCCCTGGACGGTGGCGCTGTCGCCCTCCACGAGCTTCTCGCCCTGGACGAGTACGGCGACCCGGTCGCAGAGGTTGAAGATGAACCGCATGTCGTGCTCGATGACGAGGACGGCGATGCCCCGGTCGCGGATCGCGAAGACCAGTTCCTCGGTGGCCCTGGTCTCCTGCGGGTTCATGCCGGCGGTCGGCTCGTCGAGCAGCAGCAGACCCGGCTCGCTCGCCAGCGCCCGGGCGATCTCCAGCTTGCGCTGTTCGCCGTAGGGCAGGTTGCGGGCGAGGTGGTCGGCCTTGGCGGCGAGGCCCACGAACTCAAGGAGCTCCATGCCGCGGGCGCGCGAGGTCGCCTCGGCCTTGTGGAAGCTCGGCAGGCGCAGCACCGCGGACCAGAAGCCCTCCCTGGTGCGGGTGTGGCGCCCGACGAGCACGTTCTCCAGGACCGTCATGTTGGCGAACAGACGGATGTTCTGGAAGGTCCTCGCGATACCGGCGGCGGTCACCTTGAAGGACTTGGCCGGCAGCACGGCGTCCTTGTAGCGGACTTCGCCCTCGGTGGGGATGTAGAGGCCGGTGAGGCAGTTGAAGAAGGTCGTCTTGCCGGCGCCGTTGGGCCCGATGAGGCCGACGATCTCGCCGCTGTTGACGGTGAGGTCGACGTTGCGCACGGCGGTCAGGCCGCCGAAGCGCATGGTCACGCCGCGGGCGTCGAGTACGACCTGCCCCGGGGCGGTGGCGCCGGGGGTGGTGCCCTGGGTTGAGGTGTCGGTGGTCATGTGTGGTCAGGCCCCTGTCTTGCCGAGGACCGTGGGCGCTTCGGCCTCTTCGTGGAACTCCAGCTGGCGGCGCCGGTTGGCGACGAGGCCCTCCGGACGGAAGCGCATCAGCAGGATGAGCGCGACACCGAACGCGAAGAGCTGGTAGTCGCCGAGGAACTGGAGCTTGTTGGGGATGAGGTAGAGCAGGGAGGCACCGATGAGGGGGCCGCCGATGGTGCCCATGCCGCCGAGGACGACCGCGGCGAGCAGGAACGCGGAGTTCGGCGGGATCGGCCCGGCGAACTGGTACTGCTCGGGTGTCACGGTGTAGGTCACGTGCGCCTGCACGGTGCCGGCGAGACCCGCGAGGGAGGCGCCGACGGCGAAGGCGATGAGCTTGACCCGGAAGCCGTTGATGCCCATGGCCAGGGCGGCGGTCTCGTCCTCGCGGATGGCGATCCACGCCCGGCCGATGCGGGAGTCGCCGCTGCGCCGGAAGACGAGGACGACGATGGCCGTGATGACCAGCATCAGCAGGAAGTAGTTGGCGAACCGGCCGATCGTGAAGCCGAGGATCGTGTGCGGGGCACCGAGGTCCCAGCCGAGGATCTTCAGGTTCGGGATCGAGGAGATGCCGTTGGAGCCGTTGGTGATGTCCGGACCGGAGGTGCCGTCCAGGTTGTTGGCCGTGATGCGGAAGATCTCACCGAAGCCGAGGGTGACGATGGCCAGGTAGTCGCCGCGCAGTCGCAGGGTGGGCGCACCGATGAGGACACCGAAGGTGAGCGAGGCCGCGGCGCCGACGAGGACGGCCGCCCAGAACGGGAACTGCACGTCGAACGGCGAGCTCGGCGAGCCGGAGACCAGGGCCGCGGCGTAGGCGCCGACACCGAGGAAGGCGACGTATCCGAGGTCGAGGAGGCCGGCGAGGCCGACGACGATGTTCAGGCCCAGGGCCACGGTGGCGAAGATCAGGATGTAGACGCCGAGGGTCGCGTACTGGTCGTCGGTCTGGGTGAAGGGGAACAGCGCCGCCGCGATGAACGCGCCCCAGACGGTGATGGTCTGGTGCCGGGCGGTGATCTGGGAGGCCTGGGCGATCAGACCGGCCTTGTTGAGGGCGGCGAAGCCGAAGCCGGCGGTGATCAGGAAGCCGACGAACAGCTCGTCGTACTCGGTGCCGATGCCGTAGGTGAAGACGAGCAGACCGACGGCCATGATGCCGGCGATGATCAGGATCTCGACGAAGGCCGGGAGCTTGCCGACGGGCCGCGCGGGCTTGGCGGCGAAGGCCGTCTTGACGGTCTCCCACCAGTGGGCCGACTGGTTCTTGAAGTGCTCCCAGCTGCCCTCGTCGGGGTCGATCGGCTCCGGCTCGGGGTGCTGGAAGGGCAACGCCAGGGCGCCGACGAACGCGCCGAGCGAGGCGATCGCGACGAGATAGCCGCCCGGGTCGAGGTTGACGACGCCGCCGAGCTCGGTGCTGATCGAGATGACCGTGTACCAGGCGGTGGCGAAGGCGGCGAGCGCTGCCATCTTCAGGGCGGCGTCGCCCCCGGCGGGCACCAGCCCGCGCAGCCACGTGACGCCGTAGCCGGCCAGCGCGAAGAGGGTGGTGAAGATCCCGCCGATCAGGACGAGGACCTGCAGGCCGCCCGGGTAGCCGTAGACCGTGAGGTCGCCGGGGAAGGCGGACGTCCAGGTCCAGGACATGAACGTCGAGACGATCGTGAGGACGCCGCCGCCGAGGGCGAGGGCGCGGCCGACGTGCGGCGGGATGCCGATCAGGCCGGACGGGGCGGCCGCGGCCGGGGTCCCGGGGGTCTCGGGTGCGGTGGTCTGTGTGGTCATCGGTGTCACGCCCTGTCCGCGACGCGCTCGCCGAGCAGACCCTGGGGCCTGAAGAGGAGCACAAGGATGAGGAGGACGAACGCCCAGACGTCCGCCCAGGACTGGCTGCCGAACTTCTCCATGCCGGGGATGTCGGAGATGTAGGCGGAGGCGAGGGTCTCGGCGACACCGAGCACGACGCCACCGATCATGGCGCCGTAGATGTTGCCGATGCCGCCGAGGACGGCCGCGGTGAAGGCCTTGAGGCCGAGGATGAAGCCCATCCGGAAGTTGATCTCGCCGTACTTGAGGCCGTAGGCGACACCTCCGACGGCGGCGAAGACGGCGCCGAGGGCGAACGCGATCACGATGATGCGGTCGGTGTTGACGCCCATGAGCTTGGCCGTGTCCGGGTCCTGCGCGGTGGCCTGCATGCCGCGTCCGGTACGGGTCTTCATGACGAAGTAGGCGAGGACGGCCATGCTGACCGGGGCGGCGATGAGCAGGAAGATGTCGCCGGTCTGGATGGTGACGTTCCCGATGTGGAACGGGCCGCCGTCGATCTGCGGGAAGGTCCGCGAGGACTTCGCGTCCGGGTACCAGGCCCACACCGCCTGCTGAAGGGCGAGGGAGAGGCCGATGGCGGTGATCAGGGGGGCGAGGCGGGGCGCGCCTCGCAGGGGGCGGTAGGCGAACCGTTCCGCTCCCACGGCGACTGCCGTGGCGACGATGATGGCGCCGATCAGCATCAGCGGCAGGGCGATCCACATCGAGGTGCCGCTGGGCAGAATGTATGCGTAGACCGTCAGAGCACCGAAGGCTCCGGTCATGAAGATCTCGCCGTGGGCGAAGTTGATGAGCTGGACAATGCCATAGACCATCGTGTAGCCGATGGCGACCAGCCCGTACATGGATCCCAGTAGCAGGCCGTTGACCAGCTGCTGCGGCAGTTCGTTCACCGCATGTCCTCCGAGACTTTCGGATGATTTCGACGGATGAAGCCGGATGCGAGAACGCGCGGGGCGCCTGTGGAACAGCGCCCCGGGCGGCTCGTGAGTGGTGCGGGTGAGGGTCAGCCGGTGAACGTACCGGACTTGACGGCCGCCCAGGCACCGTTCTTCACGGCGTAGACGGTGAGCTGCTTGTTGGTGGCGTCACCGTACTGGTCGAAGGAGACCTTGCCGGTGACTCCGTCGAAGGAGACGCCCTGCATGGCTGCGGTGATCTTGGCGCGGGCGTCGGACGGCAGCTTGCCGTTGTTGTCGTCGACGACCTTCTTCACGGCCTGGATGATGGCCCAGGCGGAGTCGTAGGAGTAACCGCCGTAGGCGCCGTACTCCTCCGAGTAGCCGCCCGCCTTGTAGTCGGCGACGAACTTCTTGGCGGAGTCGAGCGTCTCCACCGGGGCGCCGACGGAGGTGGCGAGGTCACCCGTCGAGTTGGCACCGGCCAGCTTGATGAAGGTCGGGTCGAAGATGCCGTCACCGCCGACGAGCGGGATCTTGGCACCGGTCGACTTGATCTGCTTGCTGAGCGGACCGGCCTGCGGGTACTCACCGCCGTAGTAGACGGCCTCGGCACCGGAGTTCTTCACCTGGGTGGCGACCGAGGAGAAGTCCTTGGTGTCGGGGTTGATGTGCTGGGTGCCCACGACCGTGCCACCGAGCTTCTTGAACTCGGCGGTGAAGGTGGCGGCGAGGCCGGCACCGTAGGTCTTCTTGTCGTCGATGACGAAGACCTTCTTCTTCTTGGCCGTGTTGTAGACGTACTCGGCGGCGAACGGGCCCTGGATGGCGTCCGTGGTCGCGGTGCGGAAGTACGACTTGAACGGGCGGGCCTTCGTGGTCTGCCAGTTCGTGCCCTGGGTCAGGGCCGGGTTGGTGTTGGCCGGGGAGACCTCGACCAGCTTGGCGTCGTCGAAGACCTTCTGCATGGACTCCGCGACCGAGGAGTTCAGCGGGCCCACGACGCCCATGACGTTCTTGTCGGCGACCAGGGACGAGGCGTTCTGCTGGCCCGAGGAGGGCTGCGCCTGGTCGTCCTTGGCCTCGATCTTGAAGGTGACGCCGTCCACGATCTTCTGCTTGTTGGCGTTCTTCACGGCGAGATCGACGGAGTTCTTGATGCCCTGACCCAGTGCGGACAGGTCGCCGGTCAGCGGGGCGTCGACTCCGATGGTGACGGTGGTACCACCGCTGCCGGAGTTCCCCTTGTCGCCGCTGTCGCGCGAGCCGCAGGCGGTGAGGGTGAGTGCTCCCGCCGCCAGCGCGGCGGTGATGGCGATGAGCGAACGTTGACGCACGATCAGTCCTTTCCCTGACACCGGCCCCTCCCCCCTGGAAGTGGCCGAGTCGCTGTGCAGGGCCGAAGTGACTTTTCGGCAGCACGGTGACTGGCGGTGACTCTAAGCGTGTGGAGGAACCCTGGAGGAGGGTCTGACTGAGGCTGTGACTGTCTTGTTATGACCCCACGTTATGCAGAGCGGTACACGGTGGGTGGAACAGCGGAATTCCAGCCGATTCGCCCCGTCCGCATTCTGAGAACCTGCAGGACCCGCGCGGGGCTGTCAGGCGCTTCGAGGGTTTTGCTAATTACCTGGAAGTGTTGTCGCAGATGGCTTGCAGGGCGCTGGAGAGGTGCTGTGCATAGCGCGGCCCCAGGATGAAACTGTGGACCTCTATTGCGCGCGTATTACGCAGAGTTACATCCAGGAAAGGGAGCCCGGCACTTTCCGGCACTTTCCGGCATTGCGTGACGTGCATGGTGATCACGACCTTGCGGCGCTCGCCCGCCCGTGTCCGGAAAGGGGTGCGGGGCTGTGCGGTCAGGGTCAGGCCGGCGTACGGCTGGGCGATGTCCCGGACGGTGACGGGCGGTCCGGACGCCACGCTCACGTCGACCGTGAAGCTGAAACTGCCGGGGCTGTCCTGCTTCGGCGCGGCCACCGGGGCGAGGTAGGTGATGTCCACAACCTGAGACGGGTACGGCGGCGGAGGGGGCGGCGGCCTGTGCGGCCGGGTGAGGTACAGGTAGCCGCCGGCCGCGAGCACCGCGGCGGCCGTGAGGCCGGCGACGGCGGCGCGCCGGTGCCGGTCGTACCACTGCCGCAGCGGGCCGCGCGGGCGGCGCGGCAGGGTGGCGGTGCCGCCTTCCGGGGTGTCCCAGGCCCGGGTGCCCTCGCCCGGCTCCAGGGGGCCGACGCCGCTCACGACCACGGCCCGTTGCTCGGACCGCCGGTGCGGTACCAGTCCCGGCAGCCCTGGCGCGCCCGGCTCACGATCAACCGGTCGGCCGCCGCGGCGCCTTGGCGCTTCTTGGCGGCCCGCGCGGCGTCCACGACGTCCCGCAGGATGTCGTACTGCCCGTTGGACAGGCCCATCGTCTGGTAGTCCCCGTAGGTGTGGCTGTCCAGCACCTTGCGCGACCAGTACGTGACGACCCGCGCGCACAGCGCCTCGGGTGCGGTCGCGGACGGTGCGGTCGCGGACGGTTGGGCCGAGGCGGTGCGTGCGGCGGTCGTGCGGCTCCCGGAGTCCGACGAGCCGCACCCGGTGCACGCACCGCTCGTCACCAGGACCAGTGCCATCCCGCAGCCGACCACCGCCGCCGGCCGGGTGGCTCCTCCCGTTCTCATGACATGACGCTATGGCCTGATCGGCGGGTCGGACCAGAGGCGGGACGCAGGGCCGGTGGGGAGGGCGGGTCCGGTCAGTCGGCGGCGGCGCCCACCGGCGCCCCGTCGCCGGGCCGTACGTCGCGCAGCAGGCAGGTCAGGCGGGCGGTGCACACGCGGCGCTCCTGCTCGTCGCTGATCACGATCTCGTACGTCGCCGTCGACCGGCCCCGGTGCACGGGCGTCGCCACCCCGGTGACCAGGCCGGAGCGGACGCCGCGGTGGTGGGTGCAGTTGAGGTCGACGCCGACCGCGATCTTGGAGCTGCCGCCGTGCAGCATGGAGCCGACGGAGCCGAGGGTCTCCGCCAGCACGGCGGAGGCACCGCCGTGCAGCAGGCCGTAGGGCTGGGTGTTGCCCTCGACCGGCATCGTGCCGACGACACGGTCCGCCGAGGCCTCCACGATCTCCACGCCCATCCGGGTGCCGAGGTGCCCGGCGGAGAACAGCGCCGGGAGGTCGACGCCGAGTGCGGCGTACTCGGCGATGACCTCCTGCGGGAACGTCACGTTGTTCTGCTCGCCCATCGGCCCTGCTCCGTTCGTCCTGATCAGTCGTCGAACCGACTGAGCAAACGCTCAGTCGGCTGCCGATTGTTCCAGACGTACGACGACGGACTTGCTGGCCGGGGTGTTGGAGGTGTCGGCGGTGGCGTCCAGCGGGACGAGGACGTTGGTCTCGGGGTAGTACGCGGCCGCGCAGCCGCGGGCCGTCGGGTAGTGCACGACCCGGAAGCCGTTCGCCCGGCGCTCGACGCCGTCCTTCCACTCGCTCACCAGGTCCACGTACGACCCCTCGGCGACCCCGAGCGTCCGTGCGTCGTCGGGATTGACCAGCACGACCCGGCGGCCGTTCCTGATGCCGCGGTAGCGGTCGTCGAGGCCGTAGATCGTGGTGTTGTACTGGTCGTGCGAGCGCAGCGTCTGCAGCAGCAGGCGGCCCTCGGGCAGCTCGGGGTACTCGACGGGCGCGGCGGTGAAGTTGGCCTTGCCCGTCGCCGTCGGGAAGCGGCGCTCGTCGCGCGGGGCGTGCGGCAGGGCGAAGCCGCCGGGGCGGGCCACGCGCGTGTTGAAGTCCTCGAAGCCGGGGACCACGCGCGCGATCCGGTCGCGGACCGTCGCGTAGTCCTTCTCGAACTCCTCCCACGGCACCGGGTCCTCCGCGCCCAGCACGCGGCGTGCCAGCCGGCAGACGATGGCCGGCTCGGACAGCAGGTGCCTGCTCGCGGGGTCCAGGCGGCCGCGGGAGGCGTGCACCATGCCCATGGAGTCCTCGACCGTGACGAACTGCTCGCCGCTGCCCTGCAGATCGCGCTCGGTGCGCCCGAGGGTGGGCAGGATCAGGGCCCGCGCGCCCGTGACCGCGTGCGAGCGGTTGAGCTTCGTCGAGACGTGCACGGTCAGGCGGGCGCGGCGCATCGCCGCCTCCGTGACGTCCGTGTCGGGGGAGGCGGATACGAAGTTGCCGCCCATGGCGAAGAAGACCTTCGCCTCGCCGTCGCGCAGGGCGCGGATCGCCTGGACGACGTCGTAGCCGTGCTCGCGGGGCGGCGCGAAGCCGAACTCGCGCTCCAGGGCGTCCAGGAAGGCCGGCGCGGGACGCTCGAAGATGCCCATCGTGCGGTCGCCCTGCACGTTGCTGTGGCCGCGCACCGGGCACACGCCCGCACCCGGGCGGCCGATGTTGCCGCGCAGCAGAAGGAAGTTGACGATCTCGCGGATCGTCGGCACCGAGTGCTTGTGCTGGGTGAGGCCCATCGCCCAGCAGACGATGGTGCGCTTCGAGGCGAGCACCATGCCGAGGGCCCGCTCGATCTCCTCGCGCGTGAGGCCGGTCGCGGCGAGCGTCTCGTCCCAGTCGGCGGCCTTGGCGGCGGCCGCGAACTCCTCGTAGCCGTGGGTGTGTTCGCGTACGAACTCCTCGTCGACCGCGCCGTCGGCGTCGAGGATCAGCTTGTTCAGGAGGCGGAAGAGGGCCTGGTCGCCGCCGATGCGGATCTGCAGGAACAGGTCGGTGAGCGCGGCGCCCTTGAGCATGCCCTGCGGGGTCTGCGGGTTCTTGAAGCGCTCGAGGCCCGCCTCGGGCAGCGGGTTGACGCTGATGATCCTCGCGCCGTTGGCCTTCGCCTTCTCCAGGGCGGTGAGCATGCGCGGGTGGTTGGTGCCCGGGTTCTGGCCGGCGACGATGATCAGGTCGGCCTTGTACAGGTCCTCCAGCAGGACGCTGCCCTTGCCGATGCCGATGGTCTCCGTGAGCGCCGAGCCGGACGACTCGTGGCACATGTTGGAGCAGTCGGGGAGGTTGTTGGTGCCGAGCCGGCGGGCGAACAGCTGGTAGAGGAAGGCCGCTTCGTTGCTGGTGCGCCCGGAGGTGTAGAAGACCGCCTCGTCCGGGGAGCCGAGCGCGGTGATCTCCTCGGCGACGATGTCGAAGGCGCGCTCCCAGCTCACCGGCTCGTAGTGCTCGCCGCCCTCGGGGAGATACATGGGGTGCGTCAGCCGGCCCTGCTGGCCGAGCCAGTAGCCGCTGCGGGCAGCGAGGTCGGAGACCGGGTGCGCGGCGAAGAACTCCGGGGTGACCCGGCGCAGGGTGGCCTCCTCGGCGACCGCCTTCGCGCCGTTCTCACAGAACTCCGCCGTGTGCCGGTGCTCGGGCTCCGGCCAGGCGCAGCCCGGGCAGTCGAAGCCGTCCTTCTGGTTGACGCGCAGCAGCGTCAAGGCGGTGCGCCTCACGCCCATCTGCTGCTGGGCGATGCGCAGGGTGTGGCCGATCGCGGGCAGCCCGGCGGCCGCGTGCTGCGGCTCGGCGACCTGCGGCGCGTCCTGGACCGGATCGCTCTGGGGTGGCTTCGTCGCCATCGCACACTCTCCTTCACCTGCACCTGCGCAGTACCCCTCCGATCCTCGCACGCGCAGGTGACGGCGCGGGCGCCAGGGAGGCCGCGGGGCGTGCGGAGGTCCGACTGTCAGTGGCACGTGGCAGGATCGGGGGCGTGGCAGAGACAGCATCGAAGAAGACCGAGCAGACCACCGACGGCACGCGGCCCCGCCTCATGCTCATGGACGGGCACTCGCTGGCCTACCGCGCGTTCTTCGCGCTGCCCGCGGAGAACTTCACGACCGCGACGGGCCAGCCGACGAACGCGATCTACGGCTTCGCGTCGATGCTGGCCAACACCTTGCGCGACGAGGCGCCCACACACTTCGCGGTGGCCTTCGACGTCTCCCGCAAGACCTGGCGCTCGCAGGAGTTCACGGAGTACAAGGCGAACCGCTCCAAGACGCCGGACGAGTTCAAGGGCCAGGTGGAGCTGATCGGCGAGCTCCTGGATGCCATGCACGCCTCACGCTTCGCGGTCGACGGCTTCGAGGCGGACGACATCATCGCCACCCTCGCCACCCAGGCCGAGGCCGAGGGCTTCGAGGTCCTGATCGTCACCGGCGACCGCGACTCCTTCCAGCTGGTCAGCGAGAACACGACCGTGCTGTACCCGACGAAGGGCGTCTCCGAGCTCACCCGCTTCACCCCGGAGAAGGTTTTCGAGAAGTACGGGCTGACGCCCGCGCAGTACCCCGACTTCGCCGCCCTGCGCGGCGACCCGTCCGACAACCTGCCGGGCATCCCCGGTGTCGGCGAGAAGACCGCCGCGAAGTGGATCAACCACTTCGGTTCCTTCGCCGAGCTGGTCGAGCGCGTCGAGGAGGTCAAGGGCAAGGCCGGGCAGAACCTGCGCGACCACCTGGAGTCGGTCAAGCTCAACCGCCGCCTCACCGAGCTGGAGCGCGGCGTCGAGCTGCCCAAGGCCGTCACCGACCTGGCCCGCGAGCCGTACGACCGCAAGGCCGTCTCGATGGTCCTGGACACCCTGGAGATCAGGAACCCCTCCCTGCGCGAGCGGCTCTTCGGCGTGGACCCCGGGGCCGAGGAGGCCGAGGCCGCGCCGGTCACGGCCGAGGGAGTGGAGCTGGACGGCGCCGTGCTGGGCACGGGCGAGCTGGCCCCCTGGCTGGCCGAGCACGGCGGTGACACCCTCGGCGTCGCCACCGTCGACACCTGGGCGCTCGGCACCGGCTCGGTCGCCGAGGTCGCGCTCGCCGCCGCCGGGGGAGCGGCCGGCTGGTTCGACCCCGCGCAGCTGGACGAGGCCGACGAGAAGGCGTTCGCGGCCTGGCTCGCCGACGCCGGCCGGCCGAAGGTCTTCCACAACGCCAAGGGCGCGATGCGGGTCTTCGCCGAGCACGGCTGGAGCATCGCCGGCGTCCGCATGGACACCGCCCTCGCCGCCTATCTGGTCAAGCCCGGACGCCGCTCCTTCGACCTGGACGCGCTGTCCCTGGAGTACCTGCACCGCGAGCTGGCCCCCGCCGCCGCGGCCGACGGCCAGCTCGCCTTCGGCACGGACGACGGCGCCGAGGCCGAGGCCCTGATGATCCAGGCCCGCGCCGTCCTCGACCTGGGCGAGGCCTTCGAGAGCCGCCTGGAGGAGGTCGGCGCGGCGGACCTCCTGCGGGACATGGAGCTGCCCACGTCCGCCCTGCTCGCCCGCATGGAGCGGCACGGCATCGCGGCCGACCGGGCCCACCTGGAGGCCATGGAGCAGATGTTCGCGGGCGCCGTCCAGCAGGCGGTGAAGGAGGCGCACGCGGCGGCCGGGCACGAGTTCAACCTGGGCTCGCCCAAGCAGCTGCAGGAGGTCCTCTTCGGCGAGCTGGCCCTGCCGAAGACGAAGAAGACGAAGACCGGCTACACCACGGACGCCGACGCCCTGGCCTGGCTCGCCACACAGACGGACAACGAGCTGCCGGTGATCATGCTCCGCCACCGCGAGCAGGCGAAGCTGCGGGTCACGGTCGAGGGCCTGATCAAGACGATCGCCGCGGACGGCCGCATCCACACCACCTTCAACCAGACGGTCGCCGCGACCGGCCGCCTGTCCTCCACGGACCCGAACCTGCAGAACATCCCGGTCCGCACCGACGAGGGCCGGGCCATCCGCCGCGGCTTCGTCGTGGGCGAGGGGTTCGAGTCCCTGATGACCGCCGACTACAGCCAGATCGAGCTGCGCGTGATGGCCCACCTCTCCGAGGACGAGGGCCTGATCGAGGCGTTCACCTCCGGCGAGGACCTGCACACCACGGCGGCGTCCCAGGTGTTCGCCGTCGAGCCGGCCGCGGTGGACGCGGAGATGCGCCGCAAGATCAAGGCGATGTCGTACGGCCTGGCCTACGGTCTGTCCGCGTTCGGCCTGTCCCAGCAGCTGAACATCGAGGCGGCGGAGGCGCGCGGTCTGATGGACGCGTACTTCGAGCGCTTCGGCGGCGTCCGGGACTATCTGCGCCGGGCCGTGGACGAGGCGCGGGCGACGGGTTACACGGCGACGCTGTTCGGGCGCCGCCGCTACCTGCCCGACCTCAACAGCGACAACCGGCAGCGCCGTGAGGCCGCCGAGCGGATGGCTCTGAACGCGCCCATCCAGGGCACGGCCGCGGACATCGTCAAGATCGCCATGCTCAAGGTCGACGGCGCGCTCCAGGAGGCGGGCCTCACCTCCCGCATGCTCCTGCAGGTCCACGACGAAGTCGTCCTGGAGATCGCCCCCGGCGAGCGCGCGGCGGCGGAGGAGATCGTCCGCCGCGAGATGGCCGACGCCGTCCGGCTGAGGGTCCCCCTCGGCGTCTCGGTCGGCGACGGCAGGGACTGGGAATCAGCCGCGCACTAGCCTGCGGCGGTCCGGCGGGGGCGGCGGGTGGGGAGCCCACGGGGACTGCAACTGCTGGCGCGCCCGCCCGCGCGCAGGGCTGCGGGGGAAGTCCCCGCCGCGGCGGCGGGCAACCGCGGCGACGCGGTCCGGCGGTGCTGTCCCTGCCGGGGCGGCGGCTTGTGTGCCCACCCGCGCGCAGGGCTGCGCGGGAATTCCCCGCCGCGGCAGCACGCAACCGCGGCGGGTGCCGGGCCCGCAGGGGGACTGTCGCCGACCTCAGCCGCACCCCAGCCGAGCCCCACCCGCACACCCCCGGCCAAAGCCCCGCAGGGCCCGTCACTCACGTGGCCCCCGCAAAGGCGCCGCCCCGGCGGGGGCTGTACAGGATGCGGGCATGGGTATACGCATGCTCAACCGCCGGCCGGCGAGAGCGCAGGCGAGTGCCGGGGCGGCGCCCATCGTGCCGCCCGCACCGGTGCCGGCCTTCGCAGCCCGCGCAAGCACCGCCCGCATCCCCACCGACCTCAAGGTCGTCCTGCGCCGCACCGCGGCGGACCTCCGGCGCCGGCTGCGCCGTATCGCGACGGGCGGCGCGGAGCCGCCCACCTGGCGGCTGTGGGCCGGCCTCGGCCGCAGCTACGTGACCAACCTCGTCGGCCGCGTCCGCCGCAGCCGCTCCGCGCGCCGCGTCACGGTGTTCGTCGTGACCGCCCGCACCCTCAGCGACCGGCCGGACGGCCGTCCCCGGCGCTGATCCGCTCCGGCCGCGCGGCCGGCGGCGCCGGGCGCCACACCCTGGTCCCGGCCCCGTGGAGCAGCAGCCCGAGCACCAGCCCCGCGCCCGCTCCGAAGCAGACGGTGGGAATCAGCTCCCACGGCTTCGCCGTCGACCCCCAGTACGCCCACCACCGGGTCGCGCGCTGCACCGCGCCCACGACACCGCACCCGCCGATCACGACACCGGCCCACCACCGGTCCCGTACCGAGAGGAAGGGGACACCCGCCGCCCCCGGCCCGCCCGCCCCCGGCCCGGCCGCCCCCGTCCCCACCGGCACCCGCCGCACCGCCCGCACCAGCCACACGGCGATCACCACCGCGGCCACCGCCGAGCCGCCGTACTGGAGGTACCAGTACAGCGGGAAGCCCTCGAACTCCCGGCCCAGCACGGGAAACAGCCGCATCCCCCACCGGTCGAGATGCGTGAACGCGTCCCAGACGACGTGCGTGAGCGCGCCCAGCGCGGCCGACACGTACCACCGCACGGCCAGCGACGGACGGACCCGCGCCCGCGGCGCGCCACACCGCAGCAGCGCGGCCGGCCGCGGCTGCCAGGACCGCGGCAGCAGCGCCACCAGCGGCTCGCGCACCAGCAGCCACAGCCACACCAGAGCCCAGGCCACCAGCACGTCGACCGTGAAGACACCGGGGAAGGAGTGGGTGGCGTCCCCGAACTCCATCGCCCCGGACACCGCACTCGCCGCGTAGTACGTCATGTCGGGCGCGAAGGAACCGGCCACGAGCACGGCCGGGACCAGCCCGCCCCGGCCGCTCCCGTCCGCGCGTACGCCGGGCAGTACCGCCGCCGCATGGCTCAGGGTGAACGGCAACTGGGCTCCTCACACCGGACGTTGCCCGGACGGCCGGCCCGGGTGATCGCTTCGGTCCAGTATGCGGGCGTTGCCCCCGGGCCAATCGCACATGGCCAACTGGTGAAAACCGGGCACGAACGGCTCCCGGTGCAAAGGAAGTTGTCGTAGGGTCGCCTGGGTCACCGTGCCAGGTGCGCGGTCGAACAGGAGAACCAAAAGAAAAAGACAAGACTCGACGGCCCGTGAAGGCAACCCGATCGCCCGGTCGCTCGTCACACCTGGGGCGGGCGGACACGCTCGGCAGACGAAGACGGACGCTCGCGCGTCCCTGGGAGGGGTTCACTCTATGGCGGCGCAATTCGGCAGGAGGCTGTGCAAGGGGGCGGCGACCACCGCCGTCGCGGCGGCCGCGGTCGCGGCCCTGTCCGCATCCCAGGCTCCGGGAGTCACCGCCGACGACCACGGCAGACGGACCGCCTCCGACGCGCAGCCCTCTCCCGAAGCGACCGCCACCGGTGAGGGCGGCGCGACCGGCAACTCGCCGTACTACACGGATCTGCCGCCCCTCAACAGCCCGAGCCCGTCGCCGTCCGCGAGTGCCACGCCTGTGACCCCGGGCCCCTCCGAGTCCGGCATCCCCGCGACGGTGCTCGCCGCCTACAAGAAGGCCGCGGCCGAGCTGGGCTCCTCCAAGCCGGGCTGCAACCTGCCCTGGCAGCTGCTCGCGGCGATCGGCAAGGTCGAGTCCGGCCAGGCCCGCGGCGGCCGGGTCGACGCGGACGGCACCACGCTCTCCCCGATCCTCGGCCCGCAGCTCGACGGCAACGGCTTCGCGCTCATCAAGGACACCGACGGCGGCAAGTACGACGGCAACAGCTCCTACGACCAGGCCGTCGGACCCATGCAGTTCATCCCCTCCACCTGGGCGTGGGCGGGCCGCGACGGCAACGGCGACGGGGTCAAGGACCCCAACAACGTCTACGACGCCGCCCTCGCCGCAGGCCACTACCTGTGCCGCAACGACTGGAACCTGGCCGAGCAGACGGGCCTCAACAGCGCGATCCTCAGCTACAACAACTCGCAGGACTACCTGAACCTCGTCCTGTCGTGGCTGGAGTACTACCGCAACGGCACCCACGAGATCCCGGACGGCACCGGCACGATCCCGTCCAACCGCAGCGACGGCCACCGCAACACCGGTTCCAAGCCGTCGACATCGCCCCACGGGAAGCCCTCGCACACCCCGGGCCACGCGCATACCCCCACCACGCCGCCGTCCGGCACGCCGGACACGCCCGGCGGCTCGCCCGGCACGCCGGGCAGCCCGTCGCCGACGCCGACCGACACCGTCGACCACCTGGCGAACTCGGGCACCGGCACGCTCACCGCGATGGCCGGCGACGCCTTCACGCAGAAGGTCGGCGCCAAGGCCGTGACCAAGGCCGGCAAGGCCGTCGCCAAGGTCCGCATCCGCTTCACCGTCACCGGTGACACCGACGCCACCTTCACCGGCGGCGAGAAGGTCGCCACGGTCGTCACCAACAGCACCGGCGTGGCCGTCGCCCCCGCGCTGCAGGCGGGAGAGAAGACCGGCGCCTTCACCGTCCGCGCCACGGTCGTGGGCCGTTCGGTCGCGGGGATCGACTACAAGGCCACCGTCACCGAGCGCGTCGCCGACACCGTCGTCCGCACCAGCGACACCGCGCTGACCTGCACCCCGGGCGGCGAGTTCGCCGAGCAGGTCGGGGTGAAGGCCACGAACAAGGGCGCCGTCGCGGACAAGGTCGCGGTCACCGCCACCCTGATCAAGTCCAAGCTCGACGCGACCGCGAACGACAAGGGCCCCTACTTCAAGGACGCGGACGGCAAGACCGTACGCACCCTGACGGGCCTGAAGACGGACGCCAAGGGCCTGCTGACGCTGCCGAAGCTGTACTCCGACGACACCACCGGCAGCTTCATCCTGCGCATCACCACCGCGGGCGGCGCCAACCTCGACGTCGAGCTGACCGTGGCCGCGGCCGACTCCTCGACGAGCCCGTCGCCCAGCACGTCGGCGAGCCCCTCCGCGTAACGCCTCACCCGAGGGCGCCCCTCCGCTTCGGCGGACGGGGCGCCCTCGTCCGTGTGCAACGTGTTCTCATCTCGGCCGCCCGTTGCTACGGTGCCGGACCTGACGAGGTATCAGTTCCGCCCCGCCCCAGCCCCGTCCCGTGCCCCAGCCCCGTTCCAGTCCGTCGGGAGGCAGGAATGCGCGCCCTGATCGCCGCCGCGACCGGTCTCGCCGTCGCCCTCGCGCTGATCCTCACGATCACCGCGATGGGGTCGCCGACGGGAAAGACGTCCCCGAAACCGCTGCTGACGACGGTGCCGTCGCACCCGTAGCCCGCACGTCAGCCGTCCGCCCGGGAGGCCGAGATGCGCCGCAAGGCCAGTCTGGTCCTGCTCGCCTTCGCCGTGTTCTTCGCGGCCCTGTCCCCGCTGCTGCGCTGGTACGCCTTCCCGCGCCTGGCCAAGATCCCCGCCGACCAGTACCAGGACATGGTCCTGGAGGCGAAGGGCGCGACCCTCCTCGACTACGGCACGATGAAGGCGCGCAAGGTCTCCAAGGTCACCATCGTGCAGACCCTCAAGGGCAATGTGGAGGCCGGGAAGAGGATCGAGCGGACGGCGGGCCGGGACGTCGTCGTCTGGGACGGCCTCTCCTACGTCCAGGGCCCCGACGGCAAGATGGTCTCCGAGATCCCCGAGCGCTACATCTTCGACGCCCACAGCCAGGACCCCGTGCACGCCACCGGCGAGATGGTCGACGGCGACCCGGTGAAGCGGGACGGCATCGAGTTCAAGTGGCCCTTCCTGACCCAGAAGCGCGACTACGAGTACTTCGACGCCCAGACCCGCACCACGAACCCCATCCACTACAAGGGCACGCAGAACTTCCGCGGCCTGAAGGTCTACTACTTCGAGCAGACCGTCCCCTGGACCAAGGTGCCCTTCCCCAAGGTCATGCCGGTCAAGGGCATCACCCCAGAGTCGGTCGCCAGGACCGGCACCACCCGCTGGTACACGACGGTCCGGAGGTTCTGGGTCGAGCCCACCACCGGAGCGCCCGTCTACGGCGAGGAGATCCACAAGGAGGAGCTGCGCGGCGGCACCCTCCTCGGCGGACGCGACAAGGTGACGGCCTTCGCCGGGCACGTGAAGATGCGCGAGGACTACATCGAGCACACCGTCGCCCTGGTCAAGTCCAACCGCACCCTCGTCCTGCTGCTGACGTCGTACCTGCCCTGGGGCTTCCTGATCCTCGGCACCCTGCTGCTCTCCCTGTCGCTGTGGCTGGAGGCCCGCGGCCGCCGCCCGGCCGACCCGGAACCGGCCGAGTCCTCGGCACCGGAACCGGTCAGCGCCTGAGCCGCGCGTTGGTGTGCCGCGTCGGCTCGGCCGTCGCCGGGTCCTCGGGCCACGGATGCTTCGGATACCGGCCGCGCAGCTCCGCCCGTACGCCCTTGTAGCCGTCCCTCCAGAAGGAGGCGAGGTCGGCGGTGACGGCGGCCGGGCGGCCGGCGGGGGACAGGAGGTGCACGAGCAGCGGCACGCCCGCGACGGCCGGCGACGCGTGCAGCCCGAACATCTCCTGCAACTTCACGGCGAGCACGGGCTGTTCGGGATTGCCGTAGTCGATCCGGATCCTGGACCCGCTCGGCACGGCGATCCGCTCCGGCGCCAGCTCGTCCAGCCGGGCCGCCTCCCCTGAGGCCCACGGCAGCAGCCGGCCGAGCGCCTGCCCGGCGTCGATGCGCGCGAGGTCGGCGCGTCGCCGCGCCCGGCCCAGCTCGGGTTCCAGCCACTCGTCCACGCGCGCGTGCAGCGCGTCGTCCGAGACGTCCGGCCACGGCTCCCCGAGGTGCAGCCGCAGAAAGGCGAGCCGCTGCCGCAGTACGGCCGCGTCGGGCGTCCACCGCAGCAGCCCGAACCCTTCCTGCCGCAGCCCCTCCACCAGCGCCTCGCGGACCAGCGCGGGATCGGCGTCCGTCAGCGGCCGTGCCGCCAGCTCGATCGCGCCCAGCCGCTCCACCCGCCGCGCCACGACGTCCCCGTCCGCCCAGTGCACCTCCTGGTCCGCGGAGTACAGCGAGGCCGCCGCCGAGCGGGCCATGTCCTCGTCCACCACGGCGGCGAGCTGCACGCGCGCGTGCCCCTTGCCGACGGGACGGTCCGCGACGGCCACGGCGATCCAGTCGGCGCCGCGTAGCGGGCTGCCGTCGCGCAGCTCGGCGCGCGTCCCGGAGGCCATGAGATAGGAACCCCCGTCGGCCTTGGCCACCCGCTCGGGGAAGGCCAGCGCGGCGACGAGGCCCGCGGTGCGGTCGTCCGCCGCCGCCGTGCGCTCGCCGTCCCGCGTCAGCCGGCGGACCTCCGCCCGCCACCGCGCCGCGTAGGCGTCACCGCCGCGCCGGGCCGTGCGCACCGCGGCCGCCAGGTCGTCCCCGTACTCCCGCGGCGCCTCCTCGGACAGCAGCGCGACCACTTCGGCACCCTTGCCGGAGGTGTCCAGCAGTGCCCGCCCCAGCCGCGGGTGCAGGCCCAGCCGGGCCAGCCGCAGGCCCCGCTCCGTGGCCCGCCCGGCCGAGTCCACCGCGCCGACGGCCGCCAGCACCTCCCGTGCCGCCGCCATCGCCCCGCCCGGCGGCGGATCCAGCAGCGCCAGCCCGGACGCGCCGGGATCGCCCCAGCAGGCCGCCTGGAGGGCGAACGCCGTCAGGTCGGCCACCTTGATCTCCGGCGCCGGGAACCGCGGCAGCCGGGCGTCCTCGGCCTCGGCCCAGCACCGGTACACCGCGCCGGGCGCCTCCCGCCCGGCCCTTCCCGCCCGCTGCCGCCCGGCCGCATGCGAGGCCCGCACCGTCGTCAGCGCGCTCAGCCCGCGCGCGTGGTCGACCCGGGGCTCGCGCGCGAGGCCCGAGTCGACGACCACCCGGACGCCCGGAACCGTCAGCGACGACTCGGCCACCGACGTGGCGAGCACGACCCGGCGCCGCACACCCGGCGCCAGCACCGCGTCCTGCACGGCGGCCGGCGCGCGTCCGTGCACCTGGAGCACGTCGACGCCGCCGAGCTGCCCCAACTGCCCCGCCACGCGCGCGATCTCGCCCACGCCCGGCAGGAAGCACAGCACGTCCCCGTCCCGCTCGGCCAGCGCCCGCCGCACCGTCGAGGCCACATGCGTCAGGAGCGCCGGATCCACCCGCATCCCGTGCGGCGGCCGCACCGGCCGCTGCGGCGGCGCCCACACGACCTCGACCGGGTGCGAGACTCCCGCCGCCTCGACGACGGGCGCTCCGCCCAGCAGCCGCGCCCACCCCTGGGCATCCGTCGTCGCCGACGCGGCCACCAGCCGCAGCTCCGGCCGCAGCGTCTCCCGTACGTCCCACAGGAAGGCCGCCGCGGTGTCCGCGTCCAGATGCCGCTCGTGGCACTCGTCGAGCACCACCACGTCGACGCCCGTCAGCTCCTGGTCGCGCTGGAGCCGCTGGAGAAGCACACCGGTCGTGACGACCTCCACGCGCGTGTGCCGCCCGCCGACCCGCTCGCCGCGCACGGTGTACCCGACGCTCGCACCGGCCCGCTCGCCCAGCAGCCAGGCCATCCGCCGGGCCGCCGCCCGCGCCGCGATCCGCCGCGGCTCGGCGACCACCACGCGCCGCGCGGGCCCGTCACCCAGCAGTCCCGCCAGCTCCAGCGGCACCAGCGTCGTCTTGCCGGTGCCGGGCGGCGCGACCAGGACGGCCGTGCCGTGCCCCTCCAGCGCCTCGTCCAGAGCGGGCAGCGCGCCGCGTACGGGCAGCGCGTCCAGAGCGTCGTAGCGGATCACCCGCTCAGTCTCGTACGCAGACGAAGACGGCCGTCCCCGGGATCAGGTTTCCGCGCAGCGGCGACCAGCCGCCCCACTCCGAGGTGTTCCAGGCCGGCCACTCCGGCTCGACCAGGTCCACCAGCCGCAGGCCCGCCGCGACCACGTCCCGCACCCGGTCGCCGATCGTGCGGTGGTGCTCGACGTAGACGGCGCGGCCCTGCTCGTCCTGCTCGACGTAGGGAGTGCGGTCGAAGTACGAGGCGGAGACGCTCAGCCCCTCCGGTCCGGGCTCGTCCGGGAAGGCCCAGCGGATGGGGTGCGTGACCGAGAAGACCAGGCGGCCACCCGGACGGAGCACCCGGTGCACCTCTTTCAGCACCAGCACCGGATCGGCGACGAACGGCAGCGCCCCGTACGCCGAGCACACCAGGTCGAAGGAGCCGTCCGCGAAGGGCAGCTCACCCGCGTCGGCGCACACCAGGGGGAACGGGCCGCCGATGCGCAGCGCGTGCTGGAGCTGGCGGTGCGAGATGTCCAGCGCGACCGGGCGGGCGCCCTGGCCGGCCAGCCAGCGCGAGCACTGGGCGGCGCCGGCGCCGATCTCCAGGACGTCCTTGCCCTTGAGAGCCTCCGGCGGGCCGAGCAGCTCCGCCTCCACCTCGTCCAGGCCCTCGGGGCCCCACACGAAGCGGTCGTCGCCGAGGAACGTGCCGTGCTCGACCTGGTACTCGTCCGCGTTCCTGTCCCACCAGCCCCGGTTGGCCCGGGAGCTCTCGGCGACGCCGGCCGTGCGGCGGGTCGCTTCGGGTTCGAAGGCTTCGGCCTCTTGGATGATCGGCTCCCTCGTCGTACTCTTCCGTCACCTTCGCGGTGGCGCGGGCCCTTCCGGCCGTGTCACGGAAGGGGTCTGCCGGACCCTGCGTGGCCTCCGGAGACAGTTCTTGTGCCGGGTATGGGGCGATCCGCCCCGGGTGTGCGCGTTCGTGCGTTGACCCTGTCCGGCTGCCCCCGTATGCTACAAGTTGCGCTGCGGGCCTGCGCACCTCAGACGTAGCAGGCTGCGCTCGCATCTGTTGTATGTCCCCTCGGTTGTCGAGGCGCCGCCATCAGAATCTGGTGGGGCGCTTCCTTGGCTGTCCGGCTTCTTCAGAGCGAAACGGGCTCCCGGCGTAAGCAGTACCTACGACTTCAATGTCCGTACCGGAGCCCTTTCCCACATGACGAGCAGCACCGAGACCACCGCCACCACCCCGCAGGTTGCGGTCAACGACATCGGTAACGAGGAAGCCTTCCTCGCCGCGATCGACGAGACGATCAAGTACTTCAACGACGGCGACATCGTCGACGGCGTCATCGTGAAGGTCGACCGGGACGAGGTCCTGCTCGACATCGGTTACAAGACCGAAGGTGTCATCCCGAGCCGAGAGCTCTCGATCAAGCACGACGTCGACCCGAACGAGGTCGTCGCCGTCGGTGACGAGATCGAGGCCCTGGTCCTCCAGAAGGAGGACAAGGAAGGCCGCCTGATCCTCTCGAAGAAGCGCGCCCAGTACGAGCGTGCCTGGGGCACCATCGAGAAGATCAAGGAAGAGGACGGCATCGTCACCGGTACCGTCATCGAGGTCGTCAAGGGTGGTCTCATCCTCGACATCGGCCTCCGCGGCTTCCTCCCGGCCTCCCTGGTCGAGATGCGCCGCGTCCGCGACCTCCAGCCCTACGTGGGCAAGGAGCTCGAGGCCAAGATCATCGAGCTGGACAAGAACCGCAACAACGTGGTCCTGTCCCGCCGTGCCTGGCTGGAGCAGACCCAGTCCGAGGTCCGCCAGACGTTCCTCACGACCCTCCAGAAGGGTCAGGTCCGCTCCGGTGTGGTCTCCTCGATCGTCAACTTCGGTGCCTTCGTGGACCTGGGTGGCGTCGACGGTCTGGTCCACGTCTCCGAGCTGTCCTGGAAGCACATCGACCACCCCTCCGAGGTCGTCGAGGTCGGCCAGGAGGTCACGGTCGAGGTCCTGGACGTCGACATGGACCGCGAGCGCGTCTCCCTGTCGCTGAAGGCGACCCAGGAAGACCCGTGGCAGCAGTTCGCCCGCACCCACCAGATCGGCCAGGTCGTGCCCGGCAAGGTCACGAAGCTGGTTCCGTTCGGTGCGTTCGTCCGCGTGGACGAGGGCATCGAGGGCCTGGTGCACATCTCCGAGCTGGCCGAGCGCCACGTGGAGATCCCGGAGCAGGTCGTCCAGGTCAACGACGAGATCTTCGTCAAGGTCATCGACATCGACCTCGAGCGCCGTCGCATCAGCCTCTCGCTGAAGCAGGCCAACGAGGCCTTCGGTGCCGACCCGGCCACGGTCGAGTTCGACCCGACCCTGTACGGCATGGCCGCGTCCTACGACGACCAGGGCAACTACATCTACCCCGAGGGCTTCGACCCCGAGACCAACGACTGGCTCGAGGGCTACGAGACCCAGCGCGAGGCGTGGGAGCACCAGTACGCCGAGGCGCAGCAGCGCTTCGAGCAGCACCAGCAGCAGGTCATCAAGAGCCGCGAGGCCGACGCCGCTGCCGCTGCCGAGGGTGGCGACAACGCGGGTGCGGCTCCGGCCGCGTCCGGCGGTTCGTACTCCTCCGAGGGCCCGGACAACTCCGGCGCGCTGGCCTCGGACGAGGCGCTTGCCGCCCTGCGTGAGAAGCTCGCCGGCGGCCAGAGCTGACCGCTCGCCGCTGAGCTTGGCCCGTAGCTGAGGGGCCGCACCTTTCGAGGTGCGGCCCCTCGGTGCTGTCCGGAACGGCCGGGCCGGGAATGAGCCTGGTCCAGGGCGTGTTGAGACGTACGAACACGAGGAGGAGCGGTCACAGTGCTTGATCCGCAGGGTTTGTACGCATGGGAGCCGAAGGGCCTGGCCGTGGTCGACATGGCGCTCGCCCAGGAGTCGGCCGGTCTGGTCATGCTCTACCACTTCGACGGATACATCGACGCGGGCGAGACCGGCGACCAGATCGTCGACCGGGTCCTCGACTCGCTGCCCCACCAGGTCGTCGCCCGCTTCGACCACGACCGGCTCGTGGACTACCGCGCCCGCCGGCCGCTGCTGACCTTCCAGCACGACCGGTGGACCGACTACGAGGACCCCACCATCGAGGTCCGGCTCGTCCAGGACGCCACCGGAGCGCCCTTCCTGCTGCTGTCCGGCCCGGAGCCGGACGTGGAGTGGGAGCGCTTCGCCGCCGCCGTCCAGCAGATCGTGGAGCGGCTGGGCGTGCGCCTGTCCGTGAACTTCCACGGCATTCCCATGGGCGTGCCGCACACCCGCCCCGTGGGCCTGACCCCGCACGGCAACCGCACCGACCTGGTCCCGGGCCACACCAGCCCCTTCGACGAGGCGCAGGTCCCCGGCAGCGCCGAGTCGCTGGTCGAGTACCGCCTCATGCAGGCCGGGCACGACGTCCTCGGGGTCGCCGCGCACGTGCCGCACTACATCGCCCGGTCCACGTACCCGGACGCGGCCCTGACCGTTCTGGAGGCCATCACGGCGGCCACCGGTCTGGTGCTGCCCGCCATCGCGCACTCGCTGCGCACGGACGCGCATCGCACGCAGACCGAGATCGACCGGCAGATCCAGGAGGGCGACGAGGAGCTGACCTCGCTCGTCTCGGGCCTGGAGAACCAGTACGACGCCGTCGCGGGCGCCGAGAGCCGGGGCAACATGCTCGCCGAGCCCGTCGAGATCCCCTCGGCGGACGAGATCGGCCTCGAGTTCGAGCGCTTCCTGGCGGAGCGCGAGGGCGACAACTGACCTCCGGCGGTCCTGCCGCCGGATCCAGGCCCTGGGGGGTGTCGGACCATTCCGGCCTGCCCTCAGGGCGGACGACGGGAATCGTCGGACAGCCCTATGCTTCCGTTCATGCTGAAGGTGGGTCTGACCGGCGGAATCGGTGCCGGCAAGAGCGAAGTGTCGCGGCTGCTCGTCGAGTGCGGTGCCGTGCTGATCGACGCGGACCGCATCGCTCGGGAGGTGGTCGCGCCCGGGACGCCCGGTCTGGCCGCGGTGGTGGACGCCTTCGGGGAGGAGGTGCTGGCCCCCGACGGCGGTCTGGACCGGCCGAAGCTCGGCTCGATCGTCTTCGCCGACCCGGAGAAGCTGGCCGTTCTGAACTCGATCGTGCACCCCTTGGTGGGCGAGCGCTCCCGTGAGCTGGAGGCGGCGGCCGGGGACGCGGTCGTCGTCCACGACGTACCGCTCCTCACGGAGAACGGCCTGGCCCCGCTGTACGACCTGGTGATCGTCGTCGACGCCCGCCCCGAGACCCAGCTCGACCGCCTCGTGCGGCTGCGCGGCATGACCGAGGAGGACGCCCGCGCGCGGATGGGCGCCCAGGCGACCCGGGAGGAGCGCCGCGAGATCGCGGACGTCGTGATCGACAACGACGTGCCGCTGGAGGAGCTCCGGGGCCGGGTCAAAGAGGTCTGGGCGGAGCTGGAGCGCCGGGCGCGGGCGTAGCACTGGCGTCACGGCAGTCACAGGAATAGCGGCCCTGGCAAGGGCGTTGAACCCTGTCAGTGAGGGAAGGACTGAGCCGTGCCCGAGACCAGCGGTTCGACCGGACGTACTCCGGAGACGCATGTCATCGACTTCCGTGCCGCCGAGCAGCTGCTCAACGCACGGGACCCGCGGGGCGCGGTGAAGTTGCTCGACGGAGTCATCGCCGCGCACCCCGAGAACACCGCCGCCCGGCTGCTGCGCGCGCGTGCCTTCTTCGCCGCCGCCCAACTGCGGCCCGCCGAGCTGGAGTTCACCATCGTGCTGGAGCGCGAGCCGGACAACGCCTTCGCGCACTTCGCGCTCGCGCGGACCTTCGAGCGCCGCGGCGAACGCGACCAGGCCAAGCGCCACTTCAGGCTGGCGGCCGCGCTCGACCCCAACCCCCAGTACCTGAAGGCGGCGCGTTTCGAGTCGTGAGGCGGGCGCCCGCTAGCGCACCCGGCCCTCCGGCGGCCGGTACGGCGGGACGTCCCGGCCCGGCTGGTAGTGCGGGCCCTGGCGGATGTGCCGTACGACGACGGCCAGGTCGACCGTGATCACCAGCCACAGCACGCCGCAGACGGCCGCCCACCCGGGATGGCCCGACAGCGCGAAGGCCACCGTGCCGAAGACCGCCCACAGCAGCCCCCACACGCTCAGCCAGAATCGCGCCCGCAGTGCACTGCGCGCGGTCGTCGGCTCACTGCCCGTACGCATCGGGATCATCGCTCCTCAAGGCAACGTACTCTTCGGGACGGACGTTCACCAAGGGCAACGGGACCAGGAGGTGGCCGCGTGCTGCCGGATGCCGATGAGCTCGCCGAGGTGCTGCTGGACCTCGCTGTACCGCACGAGGACATCAACGCGCTCGTCCGGATGGGCCGGCGCGTGACCGACGACCCGGAACTGCTGCGGTTCCTGGAGGGGTCGGTGGACGAGCTGGTCCGCGGGATGGGGGAGGTCGGCGGCGCGGTGGACCTGCCCCAGCTCGACTGGGCGTCGGGGCCGCTCCAGCGCTGCTTCCCGGTGTACGTGTTCGTCGCCGCCCTGCCGTTCACGCGCGCGTACCACCGCGCCCGGGGCGTCCCGGACGACGTCTCCCGGCGCACCCTCGCCGACCTGGGGCGGAACATGGCCGTGCACCGCAGGCGGCACGGCCGGGCGGGCGTACAGGCACCCTGGTGGCTCACCCGGCACTTCCGGGGCGAGCTGTACCAGCTCGGGCGGCTGCAGTTCGAGCGCACGCGGCCCGGGCAGCGCACCGCGCGGACGCTCACCGCGGCCGGCCTGGACCTGACGGACGGGGCGCTCTGCCTCAACCTCCACATCCCGGACCACCTCGGCCCGCTCTCACCGGCGTCCTGCGAGCGTTCGCTGGCACTGGCGGCCGAGTTCTTCGCACGGCACTACCCCGAGGAGAAGTTCCGGGCCGCGCTGTGCCACTCCTGGCTGCTGGACCCGCAGTTGAGGGAGTACCTTCCGGCCGGCTCCAACATCCTGCGGTTCCAGGACCGCTTCCGCCTCGCCCGCGACGAGCGGGAGCAGGCCGACACGGAACCCGTCCAGTTCGTGTTCGGCGACCCGGAGCTGCCCGTCGCGACCCTGCCGCGGCGCACGGCGGTGGAGCGGGCGGTGGGCGACCATCTGAGGGCGGGCGGGCACTGGTACATCGGGCACGGGTGGTTCCCGCTCTGAGGCGGTGTGCACGACGAGGCGGTGCGCGCGACGGTCTCCCCTCCGGCGCGGCGTCCACGAAAATCCGCGCGGAGGCGATGAGTTACGCGGCGAGGGCCGGTCTACCCCCGTGACAGCAGCACGCACCGCTTCCACGGCTTCCACAGGAGAACCCCATGTCCGAGACCACCGCTCGCGTCGCCTCCGCCCCCGTCATCGCCGAGTCCGCGACCGCCCGCGGCCGCCGCGCCCGGATCGCCCTGCGCACCGTGCAGGTCCTGATCGCCCTCTTCTACGCCGTCGCGAGCGCCCTGCCCAAGCTGATCGGCAACCAGTACGCCGTAGACGCCTTCGACAAGATCGGCTGGGGCAGCGCGGGCATGTACACCATCGGCGCGCTCGAACTGGCCGGCGGCGTGGCCCTGCTGATCCCGGTGCTCCAGTCGGTCGCCGCGGTCGCGCTCAGCGCGCTCATGGTGGGCGCGTTCGTCGTCCAGATGACCGTCTTCGGCGGTGAGAACGCGGCGACCCCGCTCATCCTGATCGTGCCGCTCGCCCTGATCGCCTGGGCCCGCCGCGGCTCCAACGCCGATCTGCTGCGGCTGGTGCGACGACGGTCGTGAGCCACACCCACCACGTTTCCACGGCGGTGGGGGGGGGGGGGGGGCGAGGGGGGGCGGGGGTGGGTTTTTTGGGCCCTGGGGGGGGGGGGGGCGCGGGGAAGGCCCCCCCCCGCCC